>JADLED010000273.1 GCA_020846335.1 Bacteroidia bacterium | reverse complement strand
TCGCCTTTCATTCCTAATGTTTCTTCAGGCGCAATTTTTGCACCAGTGGCAATTATTAGCACATCATAATTTATTTCATTACCATTGGCCAGTTTCACCTTGTTTTCGGCTGGCACCACTTTTTCTATTTTGGTTTTTACCAGACTCACGTCTTTAGGAATAAATTCCTCGATGGTTTTAACAATGTCATCGGGTGTGTATATATCAAAGGGCAAAAAAAGATAACCGGGCTGATAGTGATGTTCTTCACGTTCGTCGATAATACTGATTTTCCAATCGGGATGTTTTAAGTGATGGTGTAAATGATTTGCCATCATGGTACCTGCGGTGCCTGCTCCAAGTATTACTAAATTTTTCATGGTTTTGTAATGTTTTATGACTCAAAATTACCAGTTGTATAAACCGCTTAATGTGACTTATATGTGGCTCTGATTGTGACTTTCATCAATGTTTCCAAAAAATGTTTTACTTCATCGCTTAAGTTTTGAGTAATGTAACATTTGTTACAGACCAAGAAATTCTGTTATGCTACATTCGCAACCAGACTTGCTTTTAGGCAAAACCCAAATAGCTCCCCGTTTGTGACTTTAACACATTAATAATAATAGTGTTTAGGTTGTTTAAACATTATTTAGGAAATGCCAAGTTGTTATACCGATTATACATCCGTAATAGTCCAATACTATTGGACTAAACGGCTGTTATATCGGCATTACCATTGTAAATTATTATTTGTCCATTGGACTGCATAATAATTACAATTGGTATTATACCCGACAGTACTAAGCAAAGACACAAAATACGGTTGTATTGAATTTAACAATGGTTGATGAAGGCAAATTGCAAAACCGGTTAAGTCGGATATTTTCTGAACTTAATTGTTATTCCTGAAAGGTAAGCAGCGGGGTGTGGGTATGAAAAGCCATGCGTTTGGTTTGCGGTTCGCTAAACAGTTTTTGAAACAAAGAGTGTTTGCGGGCAATCATCACCACCATGTGTGCTTCTTCTTTTTTAATAAAATCATTAATGCCTGCCACCACATCGTTGTTGGCTTCATAATAAAAATTGTGTTTCAAACCTTTCATCAGGCGGTCGAGTTTTAAATTCTCGTTGGCTTCGTTGTAGGTAGGCATTGGCTGACTGGGTTTAAACACATTTAGTATCATTAGTTTGGATTTGTAAACTCCGGCCATAGTGCTTAGTATTCTGGCAAAGTCGTTGTGTTTAATTTCTTTTAAATCGGTAGCCAAAACTATTTTTTTGGGTTTTACAAATTTCACCTTTCTGTCAACACTTAATACCGGACAACCGGCATCGCTCATAATGGCGGTGGTTACACTTCCATTTATTTTTTCGGCAATAAAACCTGCGCCCTGCATACCCATCACAATCATGTCGGCTTTTATATCATGCGCATAACTTTTAATTTCATCTACAGCAAAGCCACAACGGCAAACGGTTTCAAGTACCAGTTTTTTACCATACTTTTTATGCAGTGCAAGGGCAATGCGTTTTAATTTTTTGTGACAGTCTTTTTCCAAATCATCAAGCGTAAAGGCAGGCAATGCTCCCTCTGCCATTAATGGTATGGAATACACATGAAAAAGTACAAGTTTAGTTTTAAGGGTAACAGCCATTTCGGCGGCGTAGTTTATTGCATTGCGGGCAGTGCTCGAAAAATCGCAGGCGGCTATTAGTGTTTTCATGTGTGGTAATTTTAGGTAATGCCCAAAAGTACCAACAGCCGCTAATTTTGGTGGTGATAAGGGTCAGTAGTATTACTGATTCTGCTCACTACAGGGCAATAACATGGCCTTTAATCGGCATCGCCCTTATTGTTAAGCAGTCGGCCTTTTAACCGCGTTTTAGAATAGCTCACATATGTAATTTCGTACTTGTATTTAAGCTCCAACGACTTTGTAAACTCAGGATGAATAAAATTAAAACGAATGGGTTTTTCAACCCCTTTGCCCGCTTGGGTCAGTGCTTCTTTTATGCCATTAACCTCCGAGGGTTGAATGTAATTGGATATAAAACTATCCAGGCTACAAGAGTCGATTTGCAGTGGCGCGGCTACCGATTGATCAATCAGAATTTTTCGTGTTTCAAGATCCACTTCCAATTCTATTGATTGGGAAAGCAGGGCCCTTACTATTTTCCAGTATTGTTGGTGATTGTTATCTTTTAAATTGTCTTTTTCTGCTGTATCTGTCATATCCTCTTTGTGCGCGGTACTACCCTAATTCTGTTCGTTAATTTACCGAAACTGATATTTGTCAGTTTATGGTTTTGCTAAAATTCTCACTTTTGTTAGATGCGCAAAATACCATTATTTTTTACATGGCATAAGGCATCAGAAAATAATTTATTAAAACAAAATAATTAAATACGCCTTAGTTATCCTTGATGAAATGACTATATTCGACCAACAAAAACACATCCGAATGGAGAGTCTGAATGCTTTGTTCGAATATGCCACAGAAGGAATTATTATTTCCGATAAATCGGGCAAAATTATTAAAGCCAACCCCAGTGCCAGTCGTTTGTTTGGTTATGAAAACGACGAACTCATAAACAAACGCATTGAAGAACTGGTGCCCACCCGCTACCAACACTCGCACCATAAAAGCCGCGAAAACTATAACCAAAGCCCTCATGCCCGCTCCATGGGAAAAAACATGGACCTTTTTGCCAAACGAAAAGACAACAGCGAGTTTCCGGTAGAAATTAGTTTATCCTATTATAAAAAAGACGAAGACACGTTTGTGATTGCCTTTGTAATAGACATTACCGAACGTAAGAAACACGAAGAAAGCGTTAAAAAACTTAATCTGGACCTCGAGAAAAAAGTGGACCAACGCACCAAAGTGTTGCACGAAGCACTGATTGAACTTGAAAACTCAAAAGACCAGTTAAGCAAAGCACTTGAAAAAGAAAAAGAAATCAACGATATGAAATCGCGCTTTGTTACAATGGCCTCGCACGAATTCAGAACGCCCCTTAGTACCATTTTATCTTCCATTTCGCTGGTAAATAAATACAGCGAGGGTGATGAAAAAATTGGCAAACACGTGCAACGAATTAAATCGGCGGTTACCAATATGACACTTATTCTAAACGACTTTTTATCGGCCGAAAAACTGGAAGAAGGCAAAGTTTTTCTTCATAACGATGAATCGGATTTGCAACACCTTTCTGAAGAAGTGCTGAGCGAAATAACCGGCATTTTAAAACCGGGGCAAAAAGTAAACCACGTACACAACGGATTGTTGGTGGCATTTTTCGATACCCAAATGGTGCGAAATATTTTATTAAATCTGTTGTCAAACGCCATAAAGTTTTCGCCCGAAAATAAAAGTATTCTTTTAAAAACATCGGTTACCCCGTCCGAAATTGGCATTGTAGTTACCGATCAGGGCATTGGCATTCCTGTCGAAGAACAACAACACATGTTCGAGCGTTTTTTCAGGGCTAAAAATGTAACCAATATTCAGGGAACAGGATTAGGTCTTAACATAGTAAGTAAATACCTCGAATCGATGCAGGGCAAAATAAGTTTTGAAAGTGAATTAAACGTAGGCACTACCTTTACAATTAGCATTCCCAACAAACCATAATTTATTCATTACAAATGAAAACAATTTTACTTATTGAAGACAATCCCGATGTAAGAGAAAATACCGCCGAGATACTTGAATTGGCCAATTACAAGGTGCTTCAGGCCGAGAATGGCAAACTGGGCGTTGAAATTGCTCAACAGGTAAAACCCGATTTAATTATTTGCGACATTATGATGCCCGTGCTGGATGGCTACGGGGTAATTCACCTGCTCAATAAAAGTCAGGATACGGCCAGCATTCCGTTTATTTTTCTCACCGCAAAAAGTGAGCGCCTAGATTTTAGAAAAGGTATGGAAATGGGCGCCGATGACTACATTAGCAAGCCTTTTGACGATATTGAACTGTTGAAAGCAGTTGAAAGCCGCCTTAAAAAGAACGAAATGCTGAAGGCCGAGTTTTCTAAAAACGTGGATGGCTTAAACAAATTTTTTGATG
Organism: Bacteroidia bacterium; assembly: GCA_020846335.1. Classification (GTDB taxonomy): domain Bacteria; phylum Bacteroidota; class Bacteroidia; order B-17B0; family Aurantibacillaceae; genus Aurantibacillus. Next base: position 26,944 of record JADLED010000273.1, on the reverse strand, counting down.
AAATTAAACGCATTGACGATCTTAAAAAACTATCGTACGATCGCCGCGTAAAACCTTATAAGAAAAAAGAAATAATTTATAACGAAGGCCACAACCCGGTTTACCTTTACTTTCTTTCAAAAGGCAAGGTAAAAACCTACAAATCGCACGAATACGGTAAAGAACTAATTACCACACTTTATAAAGAAGGTGATTTTTTTGGATACACTGCTTTGCTCGAAGAGGGCCCTTATGCCGAAACAGCCGAGGCACTTGAAGATTCGGAAGTTTGTTTAATACCAAAAGAGGATTTTTCGTCGTTGATGTACAACAACTCCAACGTGATGAAAATATTTGTCAAAATTCTTTCGGGCAATATACTCGAAAAAGAAGAGCAGTTGGTAAATCTGGCTTACAGTTCGGTAAGAAAAAGAGTGGCCGAAGCCCTGGTATTGTTACAAAACCGCTACAGTAACTCGCCCGATAAAAATTTCAGCATCTCCATTTCGCGCGAAGACCTTGCCAACATTGTTGGTACCGCCACCGAATCGCTGATAAGAACACTGAGTGATTTTAAAGCCGAAAAATTGTTGGAAATAAAAGGAAGCAGCATCACCATACTGAATCTTGAAAAACTGAAGCGACTGAAAGCCTGAATCGGCAATTCTTGCAGAATCTGGATTTATTACAAAACGGTGCTATCGTGTAAAGCCACTTAGCTCGCGGCCCTCGTCATTTTGGCGTTTCAGGGTCCAGTCATCGGTAACACTCGTTTCGAGCCAACTGCGACCCGATTTGCGAAACACCTGTGCCGACACTCCGAATTTTTCCTGAAACAATTGTTCCAACACACCCACCTGCATGTCTTCAGTAACCTCCACCGCCACATTGCCATTCGATTTTGGAATTTCTTTAAGTGTAAAGTCGGATTGTATTAAATCTGAATGCGGATTGCCCGCCATTACATTGTGTTTGTGCTTGAAAAATTCAAGTTTAAGATAGGGGAACTGACGATTGAATTCCTCTTTTATCACTGAAATTTTTTTTCCGGTGCTTATTATAATATTTATCATACGTGCGCTTATTAAGACTTTTTTATTGCAAAATTCACTTCTTTTATTTTATCCTTTATCACATCAATAATATCGAACTCCTTTTTTTTGGTATAGGCATTTGCCACGGTCTCCATGGTTGAAAGCGAACGGGCAAGCAGGGCCTCATCTCCGGGCTCACTGTTATCGGCAATAAATTTATTAAATGCTGCCAGGCCTTCGTTTAAATTTGTGTGATGGCTTATACTTTCGTCGAATTCAAAATTTACATAAAACGCCTGATTCATCCCTGACGAATCGGAGCTGTTTTCGTGTGAGGCAAGTTCTTTCATTACAAATTCCTTTAGTTTGCTGCGCTCTTCCGACTGCACATGGCCATCGGCTGCGGCTATATAATAAACCAACCTGCCCAGATGCTTGTAGTATTGTTTAATGTTTTTCATGCGGTGATATTATATTATTCGTGAATGGCCATAACCGGTATGCGCGAAACAAAAGCTATTTTTTTTGTAATGCTTTCCGAAAACAAATCGTAAAAATCAGAGTGGTTGCGGCTAATAACAGCCAGCAGGTCGTAGTCGTTTTTGTGGCAATACTTATTTAAGCCATCGGCAATATCGCCGGCAAAAAATGTTTCAACTCTTTGGTTCTTATTGTGGAAATGCACAATGGACTTTTCAGGAAAAAACACCTCGTTTTTGGTACGAATGTGCAGTAACTTTATTTTAACTTTTAAATCACTGGTCACTGATTTAAACTGGGCTAGTGGCGTTTTCGAAAGTTTTTCGATACTGTCAACACCGAGCAAAAGATTTTTGAGATAATGCGTTTTATACTGTTCTGGCACAATGATAACAGGGGCACTTACCTTGCCAGCAATATCGGTGCTGCGGCTGCCGTAAATAAATTTAGACAATTGCGTTTTGGCCGCCAAGCCAAGCACCACGGCTTCTACCCTGTGTAGTTTAATAAACCGGGTAATTTCATCTTTAAAATTGCCGTTTACGATTAGTTCTTCCAACTTAATTTTAGGATAAAGCTCGCGTACCCGTGTAGTGGTTTTAAGCATTTTTTCGGTGCTGTTTTCTTTAACAGCATTGTAGGAAATAAAATACAAGCCACTGTTGAAGTGAATGGCAGGAACCTCTAAAAGATTAAAAATAACCAGTTTGCAGCCCAGCTTTTTAGCCAAAAAACCGGCGTAAACACAAGCGTTGAGCGATGAAGGGGTAAAATCTGTGCCTGCAAGTATGGTTTTCATTTTAGTAAACTTAATTTTTATGAAACAAGAGGTAATCCAAACTCCAGGGACTGTTCCCGAGTGGCAGTATAAGTAATAGCACAACCAGAATGAGGCGAGGAAACATGTATTTTAAATCCCACATGGGTTCAATAAACGAAAATGCAAAACCTACCAGCAATAAGTCAACACTTAATGCATAAAGGGCTGGTGTTAAAAACAAACCCAAAATAAGAAACAAACCGCCTAAAAATTCGGCCACGCTGGTGTAGGCCGAAAGCAGATAAACAAGGGGACGTGGAACGTGGTACCTGCCGGCATCGTTCATAAAGGCATCGGTAACGGTGTTTAGTTTTAAACGAAAGAGCTTGTCGTAGCCCTGAAACAGGAACAGAAAGCCTGTAAAACAGCGCAATAAAAGTTCGGCTACCTGAATTTTGTACTCTTCCATTTTTAATTTGGTTTCACGCAAAGTTCATTTAATAACTCCCTGATGGGTATGACATAAGTCATTTTGTTAGCTGATAGTTGTCAAAACATTGGCTCTTATTGCACTGAACTTTGTGTGTATAAACAAAAACACAAACACATGAAAACAAGTATTTACAGCCAGCATCAGGAACATGCCGAATGGATGAATAAGCTGGCATTTTACAAGGATGAAATTGTAGTAATGCAAAAAAGAATCGACGAGGTGAGTGCTAAAAACACCTCCCACGATTTGTCAATTAAGCTCACTCATTTTCAAAACCAGCTAACAATTCAGAGCAACAACATACGCGATTTAAGCCATCACATAAACCGTGAGGAACAAAAAATTCAAAACAACATTGAAAGTAATCCTGTGGCAGCCGATCACCGTAAACTGGAAGATCATGCCGAAGACCGCGACAAAGTTCTTAGTTTTGAAAGTAATTTTAATCACCTGCGTAAAGAGTTAAACGAATTGTTGAGTAAGTGGATGTAATCAACTCCACCGACTTTTAGCGTTTTTATATGAGTTTCCCAAAAAACTAACTAGTTGGCTGCAACCGACTTTGGTCAGGCATTTAGATTTTTACCCGTGAATAAGGGCTGTTTCAAAGTTTATGGAGTGTTGTTTGTTTTTAATTAACCAAACCCTTTATGAATTTTGAAACGGCCATTTTATCCGATGCCATCGTATTAACATTTGTTTGCCTGAACCTTAAAATGCGGCGATAAACCCTGCGCATAATAACGCGAAATGACTTACCAATGCCGCATTCGTTCGGACGGTTCATTCCACATCGTTTTAACAATTTGCATTAACATAAATTAAATAATGAGTTAAATAATTCATACATTTATGCAACTTTTAATGAACTCAAGAAACAATTTAACAACATGAAAATAAAATCTACTATTACCAATTTAATTGTGGCTGTGGCTTTAACTCTTGGTTATTCCGCATCCGCACAGTGTACTTTTTCCGGTTTGGCTTCAAGTTATTGTGCCAACTCCCCTGCATCAACCCTTGTGCCATCAGCCTCCGGCGGCTCTTTTACCGGTAGCAGCGGATTAACAGGTTCAGTATTTTCGCCTTCATTGGCCGGTCCGGGTACCTACACAATTAATTATGGCATTTGTACCGCTTCTTATGTTATAGAAACAAACGCCACCAACTCAACGGTAGTTTTTGCACCAATAAACACCTCAACCAGTTCTTCAGAGGCCGGTCTTACATTAACCGACGACGTTTTAAGTTCAGGTATCCCGATTGGTTTTAGTTTTAATTTTTTCTGTAATACTTATACAACGGCTTACGTGAGCTCTAACGGATTTATTTCTTTTAATGGCTCTTGTGGTAATGGTTGTTGCTCGGGTGGTTCTATTCCAACAAACAATTCGGCTGTTGATGATTTAATTGCTTCTTCATGGACTGATCTTAACCCTGGAGCCGGCGGAAGTATTACTTATGCCACACTGGGTACAGCACCTAACAGAACTTTATTTGTTAGTTACAACAGTGTTCCATTTTTTAGTGGTTCAGGTTCTGTAACCAACCAAATCAAACTGATGGAAGGTTCAAATATCATCGAGATACATACAACCAGCAAACCATCAAGTTCATCCATTGTTACCATGGGAATTCAAAATTCGGGCAGCACTGCAGGTTTTCCTGTTGCCGGCCGTAATGCTTCGAGTGCCTGGACTGCCAGCAACGAATGCATCCGTTTTGTTCCCGTTCTTAATTGCAGTGTAACACAAACCACTACGGTTTATCCGGCCACGCTGTCTGTAACAGGTTCAACGCTTTTATGTTCGAGCACTGCGGCTACCTTAACTGCAGGAGGCAACTCTACTTACACATGGACAGGTGGAACAAGTTCTAATGCAGGTCAGGTGATTGTTAACCCTACCAGCACCACCAACTATTCAGTTTCTGCAACCAATTCAGCCGGTTGTATTTCTAATGCTGTTGTTACTGTTACTGTAGGTGTTCCTGCGCTGGTCATTTCGGCCACCAACAACTCTGTGTGTTTGGGTCAAAGCATTACACTAACGGCCAGTGGTGCCACATCCTATACCTGGACCGGAGGTATTACCAACGGAACGGCTTTTGCACCGCTAACATCTACTAACTATGTTGTTAGTGGAAATAATGCCTGCGGTACCACAACATCGAATGTTAACGTTACTGTAACACCAATTCCAATTAGTATTGTTAGTACACCTGCCTCCATTTGTGCCGGCAATCCGGCAACTATTACTGCTTCATCTGCAGGTACTTCCTACACATGGCAACCTTTCAGCCTTCCGGGTGCGTCTATTGTTGTAAGCCCAACTGTAACCACTGTTTACACGGTTAGTGCCACCAATGCCACTTGTCAGGGTAACCAAACATTTACACTCACCGCATCTCCAGTTCCTACCGTAACTTCTGCTTCAAGCAATTCGAACATTTGTGCCGGTGTTACGGTGACTCTTTCTGCCAGCGGAGGTAATAACTACACTTGGACGCCGGGTAATGCCACGGGTTCTGTGATTACAGTATCTCCAACAGCACCTACCCTTTACTCAGTGGTTGCGGATAACTCTGCGGGTTGCCTCGGTGGCTCATCACAGGTTATCATTGTTAGTCCATCGCCTACATTGGTGGTTAATGGCATTGATCCTATTATTTGTAATGGAGGCACTACCAGTTTAACTGCTACCGGTGCCGATACTTATGTTTGGAGTTCAGGTGGTACCAGCACCCTCGAAATTGTTTCACCAACACAGTTAACTACCTATACGATTGTTGGTACAAGCACAGTTAATTTTTGTTCAACCACCAGTACCATTAATGTTGACGTGTTTACACCAAGTGTAAGCATTGCAGGTAGTACTGTAATTTGTAACGGTTTATCTACCAGCCTTACCGGAAGCGGCGCCACCAGTTATACCTGGGATCCGGGTTCGAACCCATTTGCAGGTATTACTGTTAATCCTAACGTAACCAGCACTTACACACTGAGCACACTTACCCAAACAGGCAACTTAAATTGTGCTGCAGTTAATACCGTTCAGGTTTTGGTTAATCCAACTCCAACTGTTACTGCTGTTTCCAACCGCACGGCCATGTGTAAGGGCGAATCGGTAACACTTACCGCAGGTGGTGCCAACACTTACAGTTGGAGCACTACTGCCACCACATCTTCTATTAGTATTACTTCTACTTTAATTACCAACCTTACTTATTCGGTGGTTGGTGTTAACGCTCAGGGTTGCAGCAGCAGCGCCACAGTAACTGTTAGAGTAAATGCCTGTAATGGTATCAGCGAAAGCAATGCACAGGTTGCTAAATTGGAGTTGTATCCAAATCCTAACAGCGGCGAATTTAAAATCAGCTACAACAGTGCTGTTAATTTAAGTTTGGTAAATGAATTAGGTCAGGTGGTAAAAACCATCAGCCTTGATGAAACCAATAACTACACTTATTCTGTTACAGGTCTTGCCAACGGTATTTATTTAATTAATGGCGAAACTCAGGGAAGAAAAATTAATCAGAAAATTGTGGTAACACACTAAGAATAATTTTTTAAACAAAGAGCCTCATCGAAAGATGGGGCTTTTTTTTTGTTTTTAGTTTGTTGTATAAATTGTTTTTAAAAACATGACATAAATCAAGTTTAAGAACTGACAACAGTCATTTTAATACCTGGATTGCTAAATTATTTTTGACTTAAAAACTAAAATTATGGCAACACAAACATCCACTTATTCGGGCAGCCTGACTACAACAAAACACTCGGGCTATGATTTACTAATTGAAAAATTAAAGCCAAACCATTTTGCATTGGTGAGCATGGCTATTTTAATAGGAAGCTGTGCCGGTGGTATTGGTGCCATGTACGTATTTATGTCCGGTGCCCCGTTTTGGCAATTTATTTTGGGATTGGGTATTTCAATGGCTAATTTAATTGCGTGCATAGGTCAGGCACCTACAAAATGGGTTTTTAATTTTTTTGCATTGTCGGTTATTATTAATCTGATATTGGTGTTCAGCCATTTGTAAGCTGGAATCAGGTCGTTAGCTTTTTATTAATTAACACCTTAAAGATTTTTATTTTTCTTTGAGAAAGAGGAATAATGTCGTTGTTGGCCAACCAAATGTTGCCATTGCGTTTTATTTCCACTTTACTTATTTTACCAAGGTTAACGATATAGCTGTTGTGAGTTCTGAAGAATATTTCCTTCGGAACTTCTTTTTCCACCTCACCAATGTTTTTCGAAAACAATAGTTTTTTGTCGCGCACCACGCAAAAGGTATAAGCGCCTGAACTTTCGAAATAGAAAATATCGTTGTAATTGAGCGAAATTTTTCCTTCATTGGTGGCAATGTTAAAAAATGCATCGTTAATAACGGGGCGGTTTTCGGTGTCACCAATTTTTCTGCCTTCGAGTTTATCTTTGCAATCATTCAGGCTTCTGATAAGTTCGTTTTCGTTGATGGGTTTAAGTATGTAATCAAAGGCATGGATTTTAATAGCGTCGATGGCATACTGGCTGTAGGCAGTTGTAAAAATTATTTCGGGTTTGTAATCCAGTTTTTTTAGAATGTCGAAACCCGTTCCATTGCGCAGTTCGATATCTAAAAAAATTAAATCAGGTTTGTGTTTATTCAGTTTTTCAATGGCATTGCTAATCAGTCCTTCAATAACCACCACCTGTTCATTAGGCGCAAATGCCTGAATCATGTTGTTAATGAGCAGGCGATTGTTGGTTTCATCATCTATTATTCCTATGGTCATTTGAGTTTGGGAGTTTAATAATTACACGTGTTCCTATGGCTTCATTGTTGGAGTAAGTTAAATCAATAATTTGAATGGTGCAGGTATAGTTAATATACTGTTTCAGGAATCCGCTTTTTTCGTAAGTTAACTGAGTGCCTTTGGCCGTATGCAGGTTGCTTTTGGCATTAAGCAGTCGCGATGCCTCGCGGCCAATGCCATTATCGGTTATGGTGCACATAATCTGGGCCTCGTCTTTTTCAAATTCTATTTTTAAAAATCCGGTTTTGTTTTCGAGGTGTGTAATGCCGTGTTTGATGGCGTTTTCGATGTGTGGTTGAATAATGAGGTGGGGAATCATGGATTCGGGTGAAATGATTTCGCTGCCAACAATTTCATAAGTCAAAAGTTCTTTGAGGCGCAGTTTTTCAAGTTCAATATAATCGGTTATAAATTTGAGCTCTTTATTAAAAGGCACAAAAAATTTATCATAGTTTTCGAGCGTGTTGCGTATAAGCGAAGCAAAAGTATTGAGGCTGCTGTTGGCATTTTCAAAATCTTTTGCCATAATAGAATATTTAATCGAATTAAGGCAGTTAAATATAAAGTGTGGATTGAGTTGCGCCTGTATGGCTTTTAATTCAATTTCGGCCACCTTGCGGCTGTATAATTCAATTTCTTCGGTACGTTGCCGCACCACCTGAACCCTGTTGCGAGCCAGTAAAATAATACCTAATAATAAAATACCCGCTACCATCAATTTAAACCAGAGCCTTTGGTAAAACAGGGGCACAATTTCAAACTCATAAGTGGTAACAGTGGGATTGGCTTCGTTAAACCCATCAATGGCTCTTACCTGAAACCTGTATTCGCCCGGCGGTAGCATTCTCAAATACACCGTTCTCGATTTACTGGGCGTTGTCCAGTCGTAATTTGTTTCGCCAATGAGTTTGTGTTGAAAATAAACGTTGCGTTTATTGGCCAGATTGACACACGAAAAGTCGATTTGCAGTGAATTTGAATTGTGTGTGAGCTTATTTTTATTTAACTGGTGCAACAAGGTATCGTTAATAAAAACATTATCAATAACGGGCAACAGTTGGCTTTGTGTTAATTGGTCGGGGAAAGTCATTACCATGCCTTCGATGGTTGGAAAATAAAAATGATTAGAGAAAGATTTGGCGTAGTTGTTTTGAAAGCCACCATTAAATTCAGTATTGAGAATGCCGGTTTCCTCATCATAAATAAAGGGAACAAGGTAATTTAGTTTATTGTAGTAAAAATCATTGAGTGCTTTTTGCGACAAGCGCCACAAGCCATGGTTGGAGGTAATTAATAAATATCCCATTCCGTCTTCGGCCAGGCAAAACACGTCGGCATCCAACATGCATCCGTTCTTGGCGTTAATGGAAGTGAGCGTGTTTTGATGGTAACAAAACAAGCCACCACCATAGGTACCAATCCATAATTTGCCTTCATCGTCTTCGTAAAACGAACGTACCTCTTTGCCTTTTAAGCCCGATTTGTGATCGAAGCGGGCCATTATGCGGTTGTTTTTAATCAGGTAAAAGCAGCCAACGGCCGCCACACAAATTGTGCCATCTCTTAGTTCGTAAAAACTGATAATGGTTTCGGTAATTAAATTAGTTAAAATTGGTTGAAGGGAATGTTCGTTAATGCCTCTGGCCAAACCCTTATTGGTACCAACCCATATAAGCCCTTTTGAATCGGCGAAGCAAGAAAATATCTGAAGTCCTGGTAAATTTGGCGCACCAACCGAGTCAATTAATTTGTTGCCAGCGTAGATCAAAATTCCATCACCCCAGGTGCCAACAAAAAGTTTACCTTTTATTTCGGCAAGCGAAGAAAACAGTGCGTTTTTTGTAATATAAGGTTCGGTGCTAACCACGCCAAGTGTGCTTATTTTGCCCCTGCTTTCGGTAATTAATACCTGGCCGGCATTTGTTTTAATTATAGAGCTAAGGCCACCTGGTGAAATGTTTTCGGAGGCCGAGAAACTGTAATTGCATTTAAACGTGAGTTTTTGCAAACCCTTTTCGCCTGTGCCGGCAAACAGGCAATCCTGAATCGAATCGTAATACAACGAGTAAACTGATTCTGAAAAAAGCCCTTCTTTTCGGCCATAGTATTCGTAATAATCTTCGTGTATCGCAAATAAGCCAGTGTTAGTACCCAGATAAATTTCATCAGCTCCTCTAAAGCCGATGCAGTTCACTTCCAGATTTTCGTGGTTATCAAACTGTTTTAGTGTTATAAGGCTATCACTTACCTCGTATAGGTGTTTGCCCGCAAAGGCGTAAATGCGGTTGTTAACAGTATTTATTTTAAGATCAAAAGCAGATTCATGACTTAGCCACTCACCTGATTTAAGGGCCATGTTAAAGCGGTAAATGCCATATTGCCTTGAACAAATGTAGAGTTGCTGTTGGTGACAGGTTAGTTTGCCATAAATGCCTTTGGGTAAATTATTGAGCAGCGAATGGGGTAAAATTAAACGACTGGTACCTGTATTGATGTTGTAGCTATAAATATCGGAGGTGTTGGTTAGCAGAAGTAAACTATCGCCGGATTTTGTAAAATTATGAACCTTTAATCCGGCAATGTTTATTTTTTTGTAGGTAGGCGAAAGCATAAAAAAGTCGCGGGCCAGATCGCATCCAAAAACAAATTTGTTTTTCGCCATGTATTCCACTTTGTGAAAAAACTGCTTTTTGTAGGTAGAATCGTTGATGAGTGTTTTAAACGAATAGCCATTAAAGGTTACAATGCCGTTGGCCGTGTTAAGCAGTAAGGACTGACCGTTGCGTGGAATTATTTCAGTTACCTGATTTTGCGGCAGCCCGTCGCGTGTAGAAAACTGAGTAACCGTAAAAGGAATGGTTAATTGCAGGCTCAATTCATTAAAGCGGCCTTTTACCTGCGATTGCAACTGAGTGCAAAAGCAAGTACTTAAAACAAATATGAGTAAACGCTTAAAAATAATATAAATTCTAAAATAGGGCAATGCAAATATAAATTAAGCGCAACAACTGACCTAGTGTTGTGTTAGTTGTAAACTGCAGGGTTAATTTGCCAAATAAAAGTAACAACACAAAATAACCTGAATAAGCGTGGATGGTTTTTGATTGTTTAATGCGGTTCAAGTGCTTGTTTTCGATTAAAAATAAGACGGAAAATAAAATGCTCCATTCCTAAAAAGTCATTGTTATGCGCGATGCCGGTAAAAGAAACAGAGTATGACTATTGTATGCCAACGGTATTTGTTTAGAATCTGTTAAAAGGCACCAAAATCCTCTATTTTGAGGGACAAACGTTTAAATGATGTTAAGGTTTGGGCAGCTAAAAGGCCCGTTTCATCTTAATAGTTCACGTTTGTGCCGCAAATTCCTTGTTAAACGCCTTAATCCGGCATAAAATACTCAGTTATTAAGGGAATCGACTCGACTGTTAAATCATTGTTTTTAGTGATAATTGCAGAGATATATTTGCAGCGAAATTTAACCACAGTTAATCTACATTAACTAATAGACGTTTTTCGAGATTACTACCATTTACCGTTTAACTAAGGGTTGAATGTTATTATGTACTGTTCTGGTTCTAAAATGTACCATAGAGTATGTCCTTTAACCGTATTGTATGTCCTTAAATAATTATAAAGCATAATGAAAAAAATTTTTCTTTCGATAATGATTCTTGCAGGAGCAGGAAAATATTATGGCCAAAACTGTTCAGTTAATGCCAACATCGATCAAACAGTTTGCGTAACCGGCGGTCTGCAACTATCAGGCGCTTCGGGTGGTTTGTTTAATACCACCGCTAACTGGATTCAGGTTAGCGGGCCGGCTGTAAGCATATCCAGCCCCAATTCTTTAACCACCGCGGTAACCGGATATTTGGGTGGTAACGTTTACAAATTCAGATTACAGGCTAAATGTCAGGATGGTAGTAATATTTTTGATGAAATAAATGTTACTGTATTGCCAAATACTCTTGCCAATGCCGGTGCCGATTTGCCGGCTTCTTGTCCGGGCACCAAAACATTATCCGCAAATAGTGTAGGTAGCGGCGAAACCGGGGTATGGACAATTCAGGGCAGCAACAATGCCGGTGTAACCATCACTTCTCCCAATTCTCCAACCACACAGATAGTATTAGGTACCTCCTCAACGGGTTCCACCACTCTGCGTTGGACAATTACCAACTCCAACGGATGTACCAATTTTGACCAAATGGTTGTTTCAAATTACGGAGGTAATCCAACTGTAACGGCTGGTAGTAATCAAACTTTGAGCAATTGTTACAGTGCCACTCAATCCACCAACCTTAATGGTAGCTTTGGAGGCAACGGTTTTGGCGGACAATCGGGCACCTGGTCAATGATTAGCGGACCCAACTATCCTACCATTTCAAACTCCGGTTCCAGTTCAACAGGCATTTCTAATTTAATTCAGGGCACTTATGTTTTTAAGTGGTTGGTTACAGGTGGCTGTGCGAGCGGTCAGGGTACGGTGTCGGTTTTAGTTCCGGCGGCTACACAAAATGTTACTTCGGTTTCGGCAAACGGACAAAGCTTTTGCACCAGTGCTTCGGTGGCTGTTATAAGTGCCAATCCTCCTACCTATGCCAATGAGGTGTTAACATGGGTTCAAACCGGTGGTCCGGCGGCTACTATTACCAATTCTAACAGTGCCTCAACGGCGGTAACCGGGTTAATTCCGCCAAATGCTTACACATTTTCTGCTTCAATTGTAAACACCTTAACGGGATGTAATACTTCTGCCGTTGCCAATATAAATTATGTGTTAACACCACCTGCAGTTTCAATGCCTGCTGATGTGTTAGGCACCTGTGGGCAAACGCTTTTCACCATTCCTTTTACTGCAACCGGAGGTTCTTCAACCAGCTATAAGGTACTTTCAGGTCCTGGTGGTCCTTCGGGTTTTAACAGCACAGGTAATCCTTTAAGTTTAACCTACACCGTTCCCGGCACTTATTATTTACAGGTAAAACAATCTGCAGGTGGCATTGGATGCAGCTCGGCATCGGATGATATCAATATTACTGTGTCTAAGAATCCCTCTTTATCGAATGCAGGTACGAGTCAGAATCTGGCATGTGGGGTACTTAGCACCACCTTGTCGGGTAACAATCCGGCTTCGGGAGACGGAACCTGGTATCAGATTTCAGGTCCAAATACTGCTGTAATTGCTAATCCAACCTTAAACGTAACCACCATTACTGGCTTAACAGCGGGTACTTATTTTTTCCGATGGTCAATTAGTGGCGGTTTGGGTTGTAGTACCAATTTTGCCGACACGCGCGTGGTGGTGGCTAATCCTGCACCCACTGCTGCTTCTGCGGGTCCAAGTCAAACGGTTTGTTATGGCACTCAGATTCAGTTGGCCGGAAATACGCCAACTGTTATTGGCGAAACGGGTACATGGTCAGTTACGCCTTCTGCCGGTGTAAGTATTGCCTCCAGCACCAATCCGGTTACTATTGTTACAGGTTTGTCAGCTTCCACTTCCTATACTTTTACCTGGAAGATAAGCAATGCCTGTGGCAGTTCTACAAGCAACGTGGTTTATACCACCACCTCAGGGCAGGGGCCAACCATACCTAATGCCGGCACTGATAAATGTTTGGGTACAGTAACATCGGTGAACCTTACCGGCAATTCGCCATCGGTTGGAACTGGTACATGGTCAACGGTTTCGGGACCAAACGTACCAAGTATTACTTCGCCAAATACAGGAAACACCAGTGTTACCGGCTTGACTACCGGTACCTACTATTTTTTATGGAGCATTGGCACTGGCACCTGTTCCGTTGCAAAAGATACAATTGCTGTAACTGTAAATAATTCAACTTCTGCTTCGAATGCCGGATCAAACATGAGTGTTTGTGCAACGGCTACCGCTTTATCGGGCAACACGCCTGCGGTTGGTGTTGGTACCTGGTCGCAATTTTCAGGACCGGGTGGCGTTACCATTGCCAATCCAACACTTGCAACTTCGGCCATTAGTGGTTTAACAAATAACGGTATTTATGTATTTGTTTGGACCATTAGTAATGGTGCTTGTTCAACAAACACTTCGTCCGTTAAAGTGCTTTCTAATGTTCCGCCAACAGCGGCCAATGCCGGGCCTTCTCAAACTATTTGTGGAACCTCTGCAAATTTGGCCGGTAATGCGCCATCCCTTGGTACAGGAATATGGTCGCAAACGGGACTTAGCGCAAATTCACCACAGATTACTTCGCCTACTTTAAGCAATACTTCGGTAAGCGGATTTAACACGGGTGTTTATAATTTCAACTGGTCCATTTCATCAGGTCCTTTGTGTCCGGCCAGTGTTAGTTCTGTAAATATAAATGTTTCGGCTCCGGCAAATGCAGGCTCTGATATAAATTTATGCTATGGCACAAATGCTCAACTGGTTGGTACTCCTGGCAGCAATGGCACCTGGGCGCTTATTAGTGGGCCTAGCAGTCCTGCCACCACCACAAATTCGGGCTATTCATCCGTTGTGGTATCCAATATGTTATCCGGCACTTATGTTTATGAATACACGGCGCCGTCACTTTATGGTTGTGCTGCAACCACCGACCAGGTTAACATTATTGTATCGCCTTATGGCACCACGCCTGATGCGGGCGCCGATCAGTCCATTTGTCTGGCTTCTACCAATTCAATTACTTTGGCCGGAAATACACCAACCGTTGGAACGGGTTTATGGTCATTATTAACCGGTCCTTCAGGCAATGTAGCTTCTATTACTTCTGCGTCTTCGCCTAGTTCAAATGTTACGGGATTAACTGTGCCTGGTGTTTATGTGTTTAACTGGAACATTTCTAACGGCAATTGCAGTAGCTTTTCGGACGTGGTAAGAATTCAGGTTGATCTTGCCCCATCAACGGCAAGTGCCGGTGCAACACAAACCAATGCCTGCGCCACTAACTTTTCTTTAGCCGCCAATCAACCAACTTCTGGTATTGGTGTTTGGACACAGTCTAGCGGGCCAAGCACAGCCGTTTTTGATTCGCCAAATCAGCCCAACCCCGCGGTTACCGGATTAAGCGCAGGAACGTATCAGTTTGTGTGGACTATTTCTACAGGAACTGCGTGCCCACCTAGCTCTTCAACTGTTTCAATCACATTTCCTACGGTGCCACCTACTAATCCTTTGGGTGGCTCTGATTTGAATTTATGCCAGGCATCGTCAACAGTTTTGGCGGGTAATACTATTTCAACTGGTACCTCTACGTGGACGTCGATTGCAGGACCTAACACACCAACTTTTTCGAACGCCAATTCTCCTACTTCCAACATTGGAAATTTAGTTGCCGGACCCTACACTTTGTTATGGACTGCCTCTAATGGTGGTTGTTTGGTGAGGGATACTGTTTTGGTTGTAAACAGTGCTCAACCAAATACTGCTAATGCAGGCCCAAGTCAAACAATTTGTCCATTTACAAGTTTGATATTGAGTGGTAACACACCTACCGCCGGTACAACAGGTTTATGGTCTTATATTTCGGGACCAGGCACACCGGTAATACTTACCCCATCGGCAGTTACAACAACTGTTTTGGGAACCTCAGTTGGATCTTATGTTTTCAGATGGACAATTTCGAGTTTGAATTGCGCACCTTCTATTAGTAACGTTACCGTTGAGGTTAACAGTGCCTGCCCTACTACAATAAGTGATGCCACTGTTACAGCAGCAAATGTGCCGGTGAGTGGTGATGCTTCAATTAATGACCTGGCGGTTACAGGTGGTACTTATGCCATTACCGGTCAACCTGCCAACGGCACTGTGACAATTAATCCTTCCACAGGACAATATACATTTACACCTGCTGCCAACTTCTCGGGTGTAACGCAGGCCACTTATAATTTGTGTAATGGCACACCTTCTGTTTCCTGTTCAACAGCTACTATCACGTTTACTGTTTATCCGGCCATTGTTTCTAATTCGGATATTGTTACTACTACGCCTTCGGTTACTACTACCGGAAGTTTAACCACAAATGATACCGGTTACAGTGCAGGTGTGTCCGCGGGTGCTACGTACTCGATTAGTGTAACACAACCTGCAACTTCTACAGGTACCATTACCGTTAATCCTTCCACAGGTCAATATACCTTTGTGCCTAATCCTTCTTTTACCGGAACGGCGCAAACAACTTATACAATTTGTAACACTGCTGTTACACCTGTTGTGTGTAGTAACACAGTTATTGTAATTCGTGTTGGAGCAACGCCTACCGCAGTTGCCGATGCATCAACAACAGTAATTAATACAGCAATTACCGGTTCGGTTGGAACCAACGATAGTGGTAACATTGCAGCCCTGAGTCCGGTTTATACGGCGGGTACACTAAGTGCTTCCACCGGTACACTCACCATGAATCCAACCACTGGTCAATACACTTACACCCCTGCGAGCGGATTTACAGGAACCACCTCCACCACTTACACCTTATGTAATGTGTTGTCGCCGCCTTGCTCTACCACTACAATTACCTTCACGGTGTTTCCTGCCATTGCTTCCAATTCAGACATTATTTCAACCACACCATCGGTTACAAGCACCGGAACTTTGACAACAAATGATACGGGTGTTAGCGCCGGTTTGGCTCTGGGCGCCACCTATTCCGTTTCGGTTACACAACCTGCGGCCAGCACCGGAACTATTACTGTTAATCCGGCAACGGGGCAATATACTTTTGTTCCGAATGCAACATTTGCAGGAACCGCCTCCACAACCTATACCATTTGCAACACTTCAGTAAATCCGGTTGTGTGCAGCAATACCACTATTTTAATTCAGGTAGGTGTTGTGCCAACTGCTGTGGCTGATTTTTCCACCACTGTAATTAACACGCCCGTTGCAGGTAATCTGGGAACGAATGATGCCGGTGCTTCTGCCGCTTTAAGTCCGGTGTTTACAGCAGGCACATTGAGTCCTGGCACAGGAACCTTAACCGTTAATCCGACAACTGGTGCCTACACGTTTACTCCTGCCACCGGATTTACCGGAACCACATCCACCACTTATACACTGTGCAATGTGTTGTCGCCACCATGTTCAACCACCACCATTACCTTTACTGTGTTGCCGGCTATTGTTTCTAATTCGGATATTATTGCCACCACTCCTTCTGTAAACGTATCGGGTACATTAACAATTAATGATACGGGTGTGAGTGCAGGTTTGGCTTTGGGTGCAACCTATTCGGTTACTGTTACACAACCAGCCCCTTCGGTAGGAACCATCAACATTAACCCTGCCACGGGCCAGTACACCTTTGTGCCAAATCCGGCATTTACGGGTACTTCTTCGACCACTTATACTATTTGTAACACGGCAGTGAATCCGGTTGTTTGCAGCAATACCACCATTTTAATTCAGGTAGGTAATTTCCCGAATGCAGCTCCTGATTTTACCAATACCCCAATTAATACGCCGGTGAGTGGAAATGCTGCTGCCAACGATAATGGTACTTTAACGGCTTTGAGTCCTACATTTACAGCAGGTCAGCCATCGCCCGGCACCGGTACTCTTGTGATGAACCCATCAACTGGTCAGTACACTTACACACCGGCTTCCGGTTTTACAGGAACCACCACCGCCACTTATACATTGTGTAATACCCTGCAATCATCGAGCTGTCCAACCACCACCATCACTTTCTCGGTATATCCTAATATTGCGGCAAATACCGATATTATTAACACGGCTCCGTCGGTTTCTGTCACCGGTAATATTTATACCAACGACACCGGTGTGTTAACGAGTGGAACGCTTACAGCGGTTTATTCAGGCACTGTAACGCAACCTTCATCCACCACAGGAACAATTACGTTTAACGCTGCCACCGGACAATACACCTTTATTCCAAACCCGGCATTTGCAGGCACCACACAAACCACTTACACTGTTTGTAATGTGAGTGTGAACCCAACTATTTGCAGTACTTCTACTATAACCATTAATGTTAAACCTAATCCGGTGCCTGTTAACGATGCCACCACTACCGTTGTAAACACCACGGTTAGCGGCAACGCAGCGGCAAATGATACTGGAACAATTACCGGTACTTATTCAATAATTGGGCAACCGGCCAATGGCACCATCAGCATTAATGCCACTACCGGTGTTTATACCTTTACGCCTGCAACTTCTTTTACAGGGGTGACCACGGCTACCTATAATTTGTGTAATGGTGCGCCTGTTACCTGTTCAACCGCAATTATTACCATTACAGTTTATCCGGCTTTACAAGCCAACAACGATGTGATTGCCACAACACCATCAGTAACTGCTACTGGTTCTTTAGCCACCAATGATTTAGGCATTGTGAGTGGAGGTACGTATAGTTTTTCAGTAACGCAACCATCGCCGGCGGTAGGTACCATTACGATAGACCCGGCCACGGGTCAGTACACCTTTGTGCCTAATCCTTCGTTTACCGGCACAACGCTTACCACTTATACGGTTTGTAATACATCGGTAAATCCGGTGGTTTGTTCTAATACCACCATTTTAATTCAGGTGGGCAGTTTCCCATTGGCAAGCAGCGATTTCAGCAACACCCCAATGAATACGCCAGTTACGGGTAATGTGTCATCGAATGATGTTGGTGCAAGTCCGGTACTGAGTCCTGTATTTACTGCCGGTACGCTTTCGCCAGGTACAGGTACATTAACCATGAATCCTTCAACGGGTCAATACACTTACACACCGGCGCCAGGCTTTACAGGAACCACTACAGCTACTTATACGTTGTGTAATGTTTTATCGCCACCTTGTTCAACCACCACCATCACCTTCTCGGTGTATCCGTCAATAGGAACAAATTCTGATGTGGTTATTACCACGCCTTCAGTGTCTGTTACTGGTTCCTTGCTGGCAAATGATTTGGGCATTGTGACTTCGGGTACTTTGATTGCAAATTATTCAGTAACGGTAACACAACCTTCGCCTTCGGTAGGGGTGATTGTATTTAATGCTTCTACGGGACAATATACGTTTACACCTAATCCTTCATTTACCGGTTCTGTGCAAACCACCTACACCGTTTGTAATACCAGTGTTAATCCGGTTATTTGTAGTAATACAGTTATTGTAATTTATGTGGGTGATTTGCCTCTGGCTTCACCTGATAACACAGCCACTCCGCAGGGTGTTGCTGTTACAGGCAATGCCGCCGGTAATGATGCCGGGGCAAATCCTGCTTTGAGTCCTGTATTTACAAGTGGAACATTGGCAGCAACTCAGGGCACATTTGCAATGGATCCTGCTACGGGACAATATACGTTTACACCTAATCCTGGTTTTACAGGCACAACCAGTGTTACTTATACCTTGTGTAATTTGTTATCGCCTCCTTGTTCAACCACCACCATTACCTTCACTGTTTTCCCAACATTAACAGCGAGTGTGGATGTGCTTACCACCACTTCAACTTCTACCTTAGGTGGCAACCTTTTATCGAACGACAATGGTATTACTACCGGCGGAACTTATACTGTGAGTGTTACTCCACTTAATCCGGCAACCGGTACTTTGGTAATTAATCCAACAACGGGTCAATATACGTTTATCCCTAATCCTGGCTTTACGGGCACAACATCCACCACTTACACAGTTTGTAATACGGCTGTTAATCCAAGTGTTTGCAGCACCTCTACCATTATTTTAAATGTAGGAAGTTTCCCTGCGGCAGTAAGCGATGGCACAATTACCATGCAGGGGGTTGCAGTAAATGGTAATGCCAGCACGAATGATGTTGGAGCCGAACCGGCCCTGAATCCTGTGTTTACGGTGGGGGCTATTAATCCAAGTCAGGGTTCCATTATAATGGATCCTGCCACCGGGCAATATACTTTTACCCCCGGCGCAGGCTTTACAGGTACCACCAGTGTTAACTATACTTTATGTAATGTGTTATCACCACCTTGTTCTACTACAACCATTACGTTTACCGTGTTACCAAGTCTGCAGGCAAATAACAATGTTGTTTCCACAAGTCCATCAGTGAGCACTACCGGAAATTTATTGCAAAACGATTTGGGTATCACCACAGGTGGTGTATATTCGGTAACGGTTACTCAACCTAGTTCTTCAACCGGCACTTTGCTTGTTGATCCTGCCACAGGTAATTATACGTTTACGCCTAATCCGGGCTTCACCGGAACGGTAAACACAACTTATACTGTTTGTAATACTGCAGTTAATCCTGTTGTTTGCAGTTCGGCCACTATTACCATTATTGTTAATAGTCTGGCGGTGGCTGTTGCCGATGGTACCATCACTCCTCAAGGTGTGGCGGTTAGTGGTAACGCAGGTGCCAACGATGCGGGTGCCAATGCAGGACTAAATCCGGTATTTACGGTAGGTACGCTGCCTGCGGGAACTGGTTCTATTACAATGAATCCTGCAACGGGACAATATACCTACACACCGGACCCTGGTTTTACGGGTACCACCAGTGTGAACTACACCTTGTGCAATGTCAATTCGCCTCCTTGTTCAACAACTACAATTACGTTTACAGTATTCCCTAATATAGCCGCTAATCCTGACATTATTGCCACGACACCTTCGGTAACAGTTACTGGTAATATTTTATCAAACGATCCTGGTGTTACTTCTGGAGGAATTTACAGTGTTGTGGTTACACAGCCACCTGCTTCCACCGGAACTTTAATTGTAAATCAATCTACCGGTCAATATACGTTTATACCTAATCCCAATTTTACCGGAACAACGGTAACCACCTATACCGTTTGTAATACGGCTGTAACGCCTGTGGTTTGCAGCAACTCAACCATTACAATAATTGTGGGTAATGGCCCAATTGCCAATTCAGATGCTACTTTAACACCTCAGGGTGTGGCTGTGAGTGGCAATGCCGCAAGCAATGATAATGGTGTGCTGGCCAGTTTAAATCCTACGTTTACTGTAGGTAGTATGACTTCTTCTGTTGGCACTATTGCTATGGATCCGGCAACGGGACACTATACCTTTACACCTCATCCGGGCTTTACTGGTACCACCAGTGTAACTTATGTGTTGTGCAATTCAGCTTCGCCTCCATGCGCCACCACAACCATTAATTTTACGGTGTTTCCTACTCTTGTTGCCAATCCTACTGTAATTGTTACAAGCCCTACATTGAGTGTGGGTGGTAACCTAACTATAAACGGAGGAAGTTTAACACCGGGTGGTAGCTATAATTTTACAGTAACGCAACCTGCTTCGAGCACCGGTACTATTTTACTTAATCCTGCAACCGGGCAGTACACCTTTATTCCTAATCCTGGTTTTACTGGCACTGTGGTAACCACCTATACTGTTTGCAACACGGCTGTAAATCCAATTGTATGCAGTAGCACTTCAATAACCATTATTATCACAAATAATCCGCCAAAAATTGGTATTGCAAAAGCGGCTTCTAAAGTTGAACAGGATGGCAACGGTTGTAATCTCGTGACGTTCAAATTCACCATTAAAAATCATGGGACTGATAGTATCTATCAGGTGGAAGCTTTGGATAATCTGGACAACACTTTTGGCGGACAGGCCACCTACACGGTTCTTTCGGGACCAGTTAGTGTAAACGGTTTATTAAAACCAAATCTGCAGTTTACGGGTTCTGGTTCCAATACTAATTTGTTGTTGTCATCGAGCAGGCTTGGCGCCGGAAAGGCCGACACGATTACCATCCGCGTGAGGTATTGTGTAAGTGGCAGTGTGGTTATTTTTACCAATGTGGCCACTGCGTCGGGTTATAATTTACCGGTGGGCGGTATTAAAGCCAACGACGTTTCAAACAACGGCATTGAAACCGATCCAAATGGAAATAACAATCCTTCAGATCCGGGTGAAGATGGTGGTACCGCATTTGGAGATAATCCGGTGGTGTTTATTCCACAGGGCTTTTCGCCAAACAACGACGGCGTGAATGAGAAATTTGAAATACAGGGCATTGAGTATTATCCTAATGCCGAGGTAAGCATTCTTAACCGCTGGGGCAATGTGGTGTTTAAAAAATCGGGTTACGATAATCCAAACGCCTGGGACGGCACGGCCAACATGGGAGTAACTTATGGCGACAATAAATTACCTGAGGGCACCTACTTCTACATTGTTGATCTTAAAAATGGTAAGAAGGCGCTGAAGGGTTATGTTTACCTGAACAGATCGCAACAATAAAATAATTTGGTTTGAATAACAATTCAGAAATTAAAATGAAGATGAAAAAAATAATGCTAATGGGTTTGATTTTTGCAACGGGTTTTGCAAAATCACAACAGGACGCGATGTTTACACATTATATGTACAATACGCTTTGGTTAAATCCTGCCTATGCCGGAACACGCGATGCGCTTACAATTACGGGCATACATCGCTCGCAATGGGTAGGTTTTGACGGTGCGCCTCAGGATCAGACACTGACCATGCACGCGCCCCTGTTTGATGGCAAAATGGGATTGGGTTTAAGTGTTCAAAATGATAAAATTGGGCCTACACGCAGCACCTTTGTGGCAGGCGATTACTCTTATCAGATTAAGCTGAACAAAAAAAGCAAACTTGGTTTGGGAATTAAAGGCATGGTAAATATTTTTAATAATAACATCAGCAGTCTTAAACTAAACACGCAACAAGACGGTGCTTTTGCCCAAAATTATCAAACAGTTACACCTAATTTTGGTGTGGGTGCTTATTATTACCGCGAACGTTTTTACGCCGGAATCTCAACTCCAAAATTGTTGCAAAACAAACTGGGTTCATCAAAGGTTTCGTATAACGAACAAAGGCACTATTATTTTATAATTGGTGCTGTGTTTAATTTAAGCAAAACAGTTCAATTAAAACCAACGGCTTTTATTAAAGCCACTGAGTCGGCACCTATTGAGGGCGATGTGACCGCCAATTTTATTTTTAACCAAAAACTTATTCTAGGGGCCATGTACCGCACAGGTGATGCCGTTGGGGCTTTACTGGGCTACAACATTACCGATGCTTTTACGGTTGGTTATTCGTTTGACTGGTCGATGGCAAATACCACGGGTAAATACAATTCGGGCAGCCACGAAATTATGTTACGCTACGATTTAATTTCTCTCACAAAAGCCAAAATTAAATCGCCAAGATATTTTTAATACATAACCGATTAAAAAGTTTATTGAAATGAAAAAAATAATTTACCTAGTTGGTTCTTTAATTTTACCGATTTGTGTTATCGCACAAACACCCTCCGTTAAAAAAGCCGACCGTTTATATAAAAACTACAGCTATGCCAAAGTAATTGAGAAGCTGGAGGAGAAGAAAGACATAAACACCGTTGCCAAGCGCGAATTGGCCGAGAGTTATAAAATGACCGGGCAATATGCAAAAGCAGAAGAGAGTTATGCCAGATTAGTGGAAGCTCCCGATAAAACCGCAGCCGATGTGTTCGCCTACGCTCAGGTATTAAAAATGAATGGCAAGTATCAGGAAGCCACCGCGCAGATGGACGCTTACGGTAGCATGCAGGCAAACGACAGCCGTGTAAAATTGCTCAACGGAAATAAAAACTACACGCAGGAATTACTAGTGGATAAAGGTCAGTTTGCTGTAAAAAACCTGGAAGAGAATTCGCCTGAAGAAGATTTTGGCGCCGTTTATTTTAAAGACAAAGTGGTGTTTACCTCATCCAAACATGTTCTTTCGCTTGCAAAAAGAAAATGGAATGGTAACAATCTCAATTTTCTGGATTTGTACATTTCAAAGCCCGACAGTGCCAGCAGCGAACTCAGACACATTGAACGTTTAAGTTCGGTAAACAAAAAATACCACGAGGGTCCTGCCTCCTACAGTAAGGATGGCAACGTTGCTTTTTTTACCGTTGATAATTACGAAAGCACCAGCTCCGATGGCACTCGTAAATTGCAATTGTTTGAATCGAAATTTGTTAATGGCAAATGGTCCAAGCTTCAGGCATTTCCATTAAATAATAAGGAGTACTCCACAGGTCATGCCGCACTGACTGCCGATGGCAATACCCTTTATTTTGCATCGGACATGCCGGGTGGCAAAGGTGGTGTGGATTTGTATAAAATTGTGAGAGGTGCCGATGGCGCCTGGGGAACCGCCGAAAACATGGGCGATAAAATTAATACAGAGGGCAATGAAATGTTTCCGTTTATACACGAAAATGGTTTGTTGTTTTTTGCCTCAGACGGGCATCCGGGATTGGGTGGACTGGATGTGTTTGTTACCAAAATAAACAATGATGGTATTGGAAAGGTGATGAATTTAGGTGTGCCAATTAATGGCACCAAGGATGATTTTGCCATGGTATTAAATCAGGCTCAGAACAAAGGTTATTTTTCTTCTAACCGCGAGGGAGGCAAGGGCAACGATGATATTTATAGTTTTGATTTATTGAAACCACTGGTGTTCGGAAAAATAATTAAAGGCGTGGCAAAGGACAAAGAAGGAAATATTCTTGCCGGTACAAATGTAAATTTGCATGATGCCAATGGCAATGTGCTTAAAAATGTAGTTACAGGCGAAAATGGCAATTACAGTTTTGAAGTGGAGGATAAACAGGATTTTAAACTTGCAGGAGCAAAAGAAAATTATTTTGATGGCTTGAATACAGCAAATACAAGAGGTGTTGAGCCGGTTGTGATTGCCGATTTGGTGCTTGAAAAAGACCCCAGCTTTAGTTTATTGGCATTAATAACCGACAACGAATCGCATCAGCCATTGGAAGGTGTTACCATGAAGATTACCGACGAAACAGGTAAAGTGGTGGATTATGTTACCCCGGCAAGTGGCGATTACCGCACCCCTTTAATTAACAAAAAATTGGGTGATGGCATAAAATACAAACTTGAATTAAGCAAGCCAGGATATCTGAACAAAACAGTTGACTTTACTAAAACACTCGATAAACCGGGCGAAGTTAAAGTACACGAGGCATTGGATTTAACCATGGGTAAACTTCAGGTAGGAGGCGATTTGTCTAAACTAATTGAAATTAATCCGATTTATTTTGACCTTAATAAATTTAATATTCGTCCTGACGCGGCCAAAGAACTCGATAAAATTGTGAAGGTGATGACGGAGTATCCAAACATGTTCATCGAACTGGGTTCGCACACTGATTGCAGGGCACCAATAGCCTACAACGCTTCGCTGTCCGACAAAAGGGCGAAAGCCTCTGCCGCCTATATTAAACTAAAAATTAGCAGACCTGAGCGTATTTACGGTAAGGGTTATGGCGAATCTAAATTAAAAAATGGTTGTGCATGCGAGGGAACAATTAAATCAACCTGCACCGAAGAGGAACATCAGCAAAACCGTAGAACAGAATTTATCATTGTGAAGCTGGATTAAGCATCTTATCGCATCGCATTAATTTTATTTGATTGTTAGTACACCAAACTTCAGCGGGAGATAAATTAATGACACTTTAACAATCCTTAAGTTAGTTTGATTTAAACGAATACATTGCTGAAAATTGAATGTTTGAGGCAATGAATGTTTGTTAATGTTGTTCAATAACTTATAGAAAGGGTGAGTAATTTTCAAAATACCTACCTAAAAACTTGGTCTGTAAAATGCAAAATTCGTCGAAAAAACAGCCCTTTAATTTGTTAAAAAACTCAGATATTAATCCAATTAACTCGTTTGTTAACTCATCCGGCCATAATCTCTTAATTCCTTTAATTTTGATACTGTCTTACCATAAGACCTTATTTGCCATGCAGACATGGTAAACAATTATCAGTTTGAGAGTGGTGGCGTGGGTTATATAATTATAACTCAACTATATAAAGCTGAGTGTGAACAGTGTGGATAGACAAGAAAAGGGAGGGATGTGTTTACCCTCTCTTTTTCATTTTATACCATTGCTGGTATTAATTGCCCTTATAGCACAATTGTTTTTTTGTTTTTAAAAAAACTTGTTACATTTAGTGCAAACAACCAAACTCTGCTTAATGCAAGGCCAGGTTGAAGCTGATAATAGTGGAGTTCAGAAATCACTTAAAAAAACGGGGCCGCACTGCGGTCAGAAAAAAAAACTAACAAAAATAAAAATGGCACAACCAATCCCACAATTTAAAAACGACCCGGTAATTGTATTAATTCTGAGTATACTTACCTGTGGACTTTATTTAATTTACTGGAACATTAAAGCCGCTGCTGTAATTAATGCCGCTGCCGAAAAAGAAGTAATATCGCAACCCATTGCCATTTTTGCCGGTTGCTGCACACCCATCAACATGTACTTTTATTACCTCGCGGGCAAAGAAGGCTTACCAAAAATTTACGAAAAAACCGGTGAAACAGGAAAAGACCAGTCCACCATGCTGATTGTTTTGGGTTTCTTTTTCCCAATGGTGGCAGCCATGATTGTGCAAGGTGACATCAACAAACTTTACAAATAGTACCACTCAATACCGCAAGGTTTTAGGAATTGCCGGTGCGTTTTTAACACTGGCAGTTCCTTATTTTATTAAGCTTCAAAACACCCACGGGCACATCGAATCCGAACAATCTTTTTGCCCTTTTATGATGCTTACAGGCTTACCCTGCCCCGGATGTGGCATTACCAAATCTTTTATTTTTTTGTACGACGGCAATCTGCTAAAAAGCTTTTATTACCATCTTTTTGGCCCACTTGCATTTGTAGCCTGTATTGCAGCCATTGTAATTCTTACCGCCGAACTCATTACTAAAAAAGAATATTTTACCAAACTTAAATACAATAAACCACTGGCCTATGGCATGGGTATTTCTTTGGGGGTTTATCACTTTGTGCGGCTGGTTTATTTTTTAAGCACGCACAATGTTCAGGATGTTTGGCAGCAGTCTATTTGGGGATAACAAGGATTTCGATTTATTTACCATATTCCCCCTGTAAGTAAAAATAAAATTGTACCTACTTTGTTTCCATAATATTATCATTTATGAAAAAGCGTTTTTTATCCACTTTTACAATTCTGGTTTTTTGTTTTTTATGCAATCCACTTGTTGCTCAGGATTTGGTAGGCAAATGGCTGATAGATGATGTGACCATTACCGTGGCGCGAAAGGTTAGTGTGGTGGAGCAGGATCAACTCAATTTTTTGAAAACAGAATTTTTAAAAGCCAACAAAGGAGTAACCGTGCACGATTACCGCAAAGACGGCACTCTGGTAATGTTTTACACCGATTCAACCGGAGTAAACGAAATTGCGCGCTACAAATGGTGGGTTAAAGGCAACCGCCTGTTTACCACCAATCCTGCTTTTGCAAAGGGCTATGTGATTACCTATAAAGTGCAGGGAAATGTGCTTTACGAAAGCAGTTTAGAAGTGCCACACAAAGTAACCATGAACATGAAAATGTTAAAGCAGAATTAATGCCTTA
>JADLED010000272.1 GCA_020846335.1 Bacteroidia bacterium | reverse complement strand
TTAAACTACTATCTCAAATGTACCAAATATTCGGAAAAGAGCTTTTCATGTTTCACTTATCGTAGTTTCCATGTGGATATCATCTTTGAATCTAACCTGTTTATAATTTTGGCATGAGTTACGAGCTCGTGCAATAGGTAATTAAGAGTGTTTAAACAGTTTCCGCGTGAGGGATTGCAGCGAAAATCCTTTTTTGTTCCGTAGGGCAAAAAAGATTGTACCCTGTTAGCGCGAGCTTGTAGCTCGTGCTTATTTCATAATTCTTCAATGTCAATCAAACCCAATTGCCCTGCAAAATTTGCAGCACTGCTTAATTTCCATTCCCAGGGTTCATTTACAAAACCTGCTACCACAGGATTTTTGTGAATGTAATTTACTTTTTGTTCAATTATTTCGGCACTCCATAATTCAATGGGATGGTTATTTTGCTGCCAAAATTGTCTTTTCTCAACATTACTGTTCTTTGCCCCCGCAGTTTCCATCATACTTAGCATCCATTCTCTTCTGCTTTCTTTAGGATTTTCTAAAATTGCCATTTGAATGGCTTTTGACGTAAATGTTTTAAAATCACGTAATACATCAGTTGGATTATTATTTTTAGCTCTGAAAATTAAATGTGCATGACTTGGCATCAGGCACCAACAGTATAATTCCAATCCCTTTTCTTTTTGACAGTATTTCAAACTTTCAATAAATATGTTTTGATATTCAAGTCGAATAAAAACATCTATCCAGTTAATAACAGCAAAACTTATAAAGTACAGACCTTCTTTATTATAAAATTTATACTTTCTGCTCACAGCATAAATTTATTAAATAAATTAAATGTTAGTTCGAGCTTGTAGCTCTTTTTACTTAGCGCGAGCTTGCATCTCCTGCTAATTTTGTACTCTTAATCCTGGTATTAAGTTAGCGGCACGAGCTACAAGCTCGCGCCAAAGTGGGGTTCATTGATAGTTTTATCAATTATGAATGTTATAAATATAGAGGATTCACTTAAGTAGTATGATTAAATTCTCGTTCGAACAAAACATATAAACCATCTGGGCTTCTGTAAAAAATATATATTAAGTCATAAGAATAAATCTGTTGTTTAATTTCAAGTTCCCTAATGCCTTGGAAGGCAGTCTCAAAATCTTCTCCAATCATCGTCTTATCGAAAAACTCAATTAGGTTTGGGAGGGATCCTTTGTAAACACGTGTAAAATTATTTGTAGGGGCATTCAAAGCTTAAATTAATGGGGGATATTTTGTGTTTCTATGAAAATACCATAATGAATAATAAGGGAATTGAAGATTAACTTCAAGGTAACTAAATTTAATGCTGCAATAAACAAATCCTTGCATTTAGCTTTCAAAATGTTCAAGTACTGCTCTTGTTTCGATATTAAAATTAGCTAAACTATCCGTTAACAAAGGCCACCAAGAGTCTGGATGAACGTTATTAAAATTTTTTAATTCATCTGCTCTTTGCCTTAGTTCCTGAGCGGAAATTAAATTGTTTCTACTAATATCGCTACCCTTATCATATGTGAGTCTATTTATTAAGCATGAAGATTCAAATATTAATTCTGCTATTCGGGGCATGATTACTTCCAACTTTAATGTTGTATCGGAGTTTAAGCAATTAGCTTCATCTAAATACTTTTTCAATTCATCTAAATGTTTTGTGTTCCAATTGAGAGCTTCCATTTTTTGTTTGTTTGAATTACAAATTTAGTCTAACCAGGATGAAATCCATAAAAGTTGCAAAAATTGACAACTTTTCAGATAAAACTAAAACCTTGAATTATTTTAATTCAAAATGTAAGTAGCAAAATTCTTTTCCCATATCTAAAATATCATCGACTTGATTTGAGACGGCTGTAATCCTGAATTTAAAAGTTTTCTTGTATTTTTTGTTATTAATGTCACTATACTCTATTTTAAGAATTGGTCTTGGAAAATTCTCAAATTCAAAAAAGCGAAAGTTTGCACAATTCTCAGTCAAGAGATCTTTTTTGAAAATTAAAAAGAGGTAGTGTGTATAAATAATTACAGAAGGAATAGCATGAAAATGATAATGTTTTTGCTGATTTATTGGCGCGATAAAATCTATAGTTTGATTATCAATATCTGAATTTATTGAGAAATGAAATTCCTCATTATCTAATTTCTTTAAAAAATAAATATTTAATTCACTAATTGTCCTGAAAGTGTAATTATTTGGAAATATTTTTTTAATCATTTCTATCGCGATATCACTTTCAAACTCCCATTTACAGACAATGTTTTTTGCTATTCCAAATCCAAAATTGTCAAGTTTATAATTAGGACTAGGTTCTAGTTTTGTTTGATAATAATTATTTGAATTATCATTGAAATCTATTACTCTGTATTCTAATAGCTCTTCTTTTTTAAGTAATGGACTTTTTGATATTGATAGAATGAAGGATTTTATTAGAATTTCTGGTTTGTACATTGAGAGCCTTTGCTTCTTAACTTCCAGTAAGGTGAATAAAGCAATCAGTGCTGAAATAAAGGTCCCAATTCCTGCAAGAAGGTTAATTATTTCACTATGTTTTAATAAAAATTCCACCATTTAATTCACACTTAATTCAGAAGGCAGTTAGTTTGGATTTACTTTTAATAAATCAAATATAACTTATTATTAAATACTTCAAAAAGAACTTCGAGTAATTAAGATTATAAATTGTTGCGAGATATTTTAAGTTGGTAAAAGCAATTACTTCCGCGTGAGGGATTGCAGCGAAAAGCCCACAGGCCAGCCTGTCTCTTGCTGGCCGAGGACTTGTAGCGTAAAGCCCGACCCTTCCGCTTCCGTTATTTCCAGCGGCGGAAGGGGCACGCCCAAATAATTACACAAACAAAAAAAGCCACACATCTCTGTGTAGCTTTTTAAATCAATACAAGCTTTATGTATCACCTCACACTTCGACTTCGCTCAGTGTTCGGATTATTTCTTAAGCCTTAATACTCGCTCTGATAATATTCAGCGCCCCACCGGCTTTAAACCATTCAATTTGTTGTTGGTTGTAAGTGTGGTTGGCTTTAATCTCGTCTTTACTGCCATCGGCGTGTGTTAACACCAAAGTTAACGGCGTGTTTGGGGCAAAGGCGGTCAGACCAATAATATCAATGCTATCGTCTTCTTTTACTTTTTCGTAATCGGCTTTGTCGTTAAAAGTTAAAGCCAACATACCTTGTTTCTTTAAATTGGTTTCGTGTATGCGGGCAAACGATTTTACCAACACAGCGCGTACTCCTAAATGACGTGGTTCCATAGCCGCGTGTTCGCGTGAAGAACCTTCGCCGTAGTTTTCGTCGCCAACCACAATACTACCCATGTTTTGGGCTTTGTACTGGCGTTGCACTTTAGGCACGCTTTCGTAAGCACCGCTTAACTGGTTTTTTACGTTGTCGGTTTTTTCGTTAAAGAAATTCACCGCACCAATTAACATGTTGTTCGAAATGTTATCTAAGTGACCACGGTATTTTAACCACGGACCAGCCATCGAAATGTGGTCGGTGGTACATTTGCCTTTGGCCTTAATTAATAATTTTAAACCTTTTAAATCAATGCCTTCCCAGGCAGAGAATGGATCGAGCAATTGCAAACGGTCGCTGGTAGGCGATACGCTCACATTCACACTGCTGCCATCAGCCGCTGGTGCCTGATAACCGGCATCTTCCACCGCAAAACCTTTTGTTGGCAATTCGTCGCCGCTTGGTGGGTCTAATTTCACGGTTTCTCCTTTTTCGTTTACCAAAGTATCGGTTAAAGGATTAAAGGTTAAATCGCCGGCAATGGCCATGGCCGTTACAATTTCGGGCGATGCCACAAAAGCGTAGGTATTTGGATTACCGTCGGCACGTTTGGCAAAGTTGCGGTTAAAGGAGTGAATGATGGTGTTCTTCTCTTGTTTTTCGGCACCCATGCGGTCCCACATACCAATACATGGTCCGCAGGCATTGGTAAATACCTTGGCACCAATTTGGTCAAACACGTCTAAAAAGCCATCGCGTTTAATCGTAAAACGTATTTGTTCCGAACCCGGATTAATTAAATACTCAGCTTTTGCTTTTAAGTTTTTAGAAGAAACCTGTTTGGCCAAACTCACGGCACGTGAAATATCTTCGTAAGAAGAGTTGGTGCAAGAACCTAATAAACCTACAGATATTTTTAATGGCCAGCCGTTTTTAGTGGCTTCTTCTTTCAGTTTAGAAATTGGAGTGGCCAAATCGGGACTGAATGGACCGTTTACATGTGGTTCTAAAGTGGATAAATCAATTTCAATTACCTGATCAAAATATTTTTCAGGATTGGCATACACTTCGGAGTCACCGGTTAAATGTTCTTTTACTGTGTCAGCCAGTTCAGCCACATCGGCCCGACCGGTAGCTTTTAAGTAGCGGGCCATAGAGGCATCGTAACCAAAAGTAGAAGTGGTAGCACCAATTTCGGCACCCATGTTACAAATGGTTCCTTTTCCGGTACAGCTCATAGAAGTGGCACCTTCGCCAAAATATTCCACAATGGCACCGGTTCCACCTTTTACGGTAAGGATACCAGCCACTTTTAAAATCACGTCTTTAGGTGCTGTCCAACCGTTTAACTTACCGGTTAACTTCACACCAATCAGTTTCGGAAACTTTAATTCCCAGGCCAAACCTGCCATCACGTCGCAGGCATCGGCTCCACCAACTCCAATGGCCACCATGCCCAAACCACCGGCGTTAACGGTGTGTGAGTCGGTACCAATCATCATTCCACCGGGAAAAGCGTAGTTTTCTAACACCACCTGGTGAATGATACCAGCACCCGGTTTCCAGAAACCAATACCGTATTTATTCGATACCGAACCAAGGAAATCATACACTTCCTTGCTTTCTTTATTGGCAAAAGCCAAATCTTCGGCAGCGCCGTTTTTAGCAGTAATTAAGTGGTCGCAATGCACTGTGCTTGGCACAGCTACTTTAGGACGACCAGCCTGCATAAACTGCAACAAAGCCATTTGTGCGGTGGCATCCTGCATGGCTACGCGGTCTGGCGTAAAGTCCACATACGATTTACCACGCTCAAAAGCAGCCGGTTTTTGCTCGGCATGCAAATGCGAGTACAATATTTTTTCAGAAAGAGTAAGAGGTTTGCCAACGAGTTTGCGCGCGGCTTCTACTTTTGCAGGAAGATTTTTGTAAACTTCCTTTATCATTTCAATGTCAAATGCCATAGTTGAATTTTTTGCGATTTTAAAATAAGAGACCCCGAAGTTAGGCAATTGTTGCGAAAATTAAAAGGAAGCCAGAGGCCTGGTGTGGTTGTTTTAAGAATATTTTTAACAGCAAAAGGCCGGGCATGTTAAACCCGGCCATGCAATGTTTCTAAATCTTTTGAAATTTTAATCCGTTACAATAATTTTAATAGTGGCCTCATTCGTACTTTTTTGTTCCGAAATAAAATAAATGCCGGCGGCCAATCCCTGTATTTTAAGCTCATTACCGGTTTCCGCGCTTAGATGTATTTCGCGCACAAGCTGTCCAAGTTCGTTGGTAATTTTAAGATGCATTTCCTTATCAGCTTTAATGGTAAACTCACCCTGATTAGGGTTTGGATAAATCTGAATCTGCGATTGACCCAAATTAAAATCTTCGAGTCCGGTACATTTGTTAACCGTAATGGTAAATACTGTTTTTGCAGTACAGTTATTTCCTGTTTTTCCGGTTACTGTATAAACGAGGATGGCCGTGTTGGAAGGAGTAATGGCCAATGTTGGAGTAATGGGACCAATACTCCACGTATAGGAGTTGGCGCCACTAGCCGTGTAGGTTGTTTTTTGGCCCACACAAATGGTTTTGTTGCCAGCTACCGACACACTGGGCGCCGGTAAAATGGAAAGTGTGGCGCTGCCTGCATTGGCCATTGAGGCGCCGGGACAATAACAAATTGGCAGATGGTAGTTAACGGTATAGGTGCCGGGTGTTGATGCGGCGGGATAAATTTTTCCACTTACGGGATTAATACTTAAACCCGGGGCTGCGGAGAAATTTCCACCCGTGGTAAAACCGGGAGGATACAACACACTGCGCGCCGTATCGTTGGCACAGTAGCCGCCGCTGTAAGAAAATGTTTGGGCGGGTGGATTGTTGGTAAACTTAGCCACATACACATCATCATAACCCACAAAGCCCGAAAAATAAGAGCTGCCGCCGGCGTTTACAAGCGGGTAGGTTAGGGTATTGGTGGCCACCGTCCATTCGCCACTAAAAAATACTGCTCCAAAACGGTCGGCACTGAGGCTGGTTCTGAAACTATTGCCATCGCCGCCAAAATACGAAGACCACATCAGGTTGCCTGTGTTCGAAAATCTCGACAGGTAAACATTCTGGTAATTGGCATTTATCGACGTGTCAATATCATTATCGTACATGCCGCCATCGCAGGCCTGTTGCAGTGGTGGGTTTCGCGAAGTGGTTGTAAATGCCACAAACACGTTGCCGCAGGTATCAATGGTCAGGTTATCGTATTCGTTGCAAAAATCATTACGCGAACCGCCCAGGTAAGTGGCCCATTTGCGGGTGGCTGTGTTATCAAACTTAATCACAAACATATCATTTGGCACAGCAAGGGTGGCCGTGGAAGTACTTAAATTAAGATTGCTTTGAAAAAAAGTGCCGGCATTTAGTGTGGGAAAATTAATGGAACTGGTATATCCACTCACAAATAAATTTCCAAATTTATCAGCTTCAAGTCCTGTTACAACTTCGTTAAATGAACCACCATAATAGGTACCCCAAAGCAGGGTGCCTGTATTGTCAAATTTTGCAATACCGAGATCAGATCCGCCGCCGCCAGTGGTAGCTTGATAATAGGATGTTCCACCCGGATTAAGCAAAGGGATAATGGTGTTTGTTCTTGCACATACATAGGCATTGCCGTTATTGTCGGTGGCAACCAATGGTATATTAATGCCTTTAAGATAAGTGGCCCACAATCGGTTGCCTGCATTGTTGAATTTTACAACATAACCACAATTACCGGGAGTAAGCGTTGGCTCAAAGTAAGTGCCAGCATTTTGCACCGGAAAATTGGTGGAGGTAGTGGTACCTACCAAATACACATTACCCGAAGCATCTGTTGCTACTGCTTGTCCGATTTCTGATGACACCCCTCCGTAAAAGGTAGACCACACAATGCTGCCATTGGTATTAAATTTAGTAATAAACGCGTCGATAGATCCGCCGGTGCTTGCCTGAAAGTAGGTATTGTTATTAAGGGTTGGGAAAATTGCGTTAGCTGCTGTTCCACAAACAAATAAATTGCCATTGCCATCTGCCGAAAGATAGTTGGCGCTTGAAGCTCCTGCTAAAAAAGTGGACCAAATTAAAGTGCCGTTATTACTAAATTTGACAAGGAAGGCGGATGTTGTTACCGTGTAAAAATAGCTGGCGCCGGGATTAAGCAAAGGAAAATCGCTACTGGCACCATAACCACACAGGTAAAGATTACCATTGGGATCGGTATCGGCGCACATCGTGCCTTCGTAATTGGTGCCGCCAAAGTAGGTACTCCAAACCAATTGCGGGTCAATAACCAGTGTTTCGGCAGAGTATTTTTTTTGTTCCGGCACATAAAAGCCAATTAAATTGTGCCAGGCATTGCCTCTTTTTTGTTGCGATAACAATTTGAATTTGCTTGACACCGCTTGTTGCTTGTTTTGTAAATAACTGTAAGGCGCGTTTTCGGTAAGTGTGCCATTTAAAGCGTTTACTATAAGTGCACCATTTTTGTTGATGCTCATGTTATTACCCGAAACATACAGCATTTTAATTTGAGAGGCTTTGGCACCCGGATGCACAATAAAGTCGTACTTAAAGCCATGTTTACTGCTATTGTAGAGTACCCAGTCAATGCCGGGATACACATTTTTAATGGTGAGCTTTTTGTATTTATGCACATTGTAAACCGATTGCGCCGCCTGAGCACCCTCCAGATAATTCCACACCGCAGCTCCTTGCTCTTCTTTTACAATGTTTTCGGGTTTTATTTGCGCACCAACCAATTCCATGTTCATGCGTTCGCAGGAAGCGACGATGGTTTCTTCGGCTTTTTTTTCACCAATTTCTTTTTCTGAATCTTCGTCCTTCACCTCCTTGTAATCAACAAACACATAGGTTAAACCAGTTTTTGTAAGGTAAAGATCAACACCCGGAGCTTCGGCTTTAAACAAAACAGAGGGTACCGGATTTTTGGCCACATCCTTCATCTGGCCTTTATTCTCCATAAACTCAACCGTTTGATTTTTGAGTAAATCAAGTGCTCTTTTTTCGGTTTCTTTTTTATCCTTTTCTGATTTTGCAAGATTGGGTTTTTCGGAGGCCTTAATTGTTTGGAGCGGTATAAAAATAAACATTGCACAAAACAAGGTGTTTTTTAAGATTCGGTGGAGGAAGGTTTTCATTTAATTGATTTTATGTTAATTAAATATAATACAAATATCGTGCAATTGTATTTTTTTATAATTAAAAGTTAATAAATGCACACCAAAAAGTGGCACCAAACCATGGCAGCTTATCACCTTAAATCAATAAAAATAAATGCTACATTAGTACTTACTTAAATAAAACCACATGAAAAAACTCATTACACTTTTGCTTTTTCTAAGCATTTTCAAAAATAGTTCATCACAAGCCATCTGGAACTGGGCAACAAGTGCAAGTGCTCCCTCAGGCAGTCCTGGCTCCGAAGGTGTTTCGGGGGTAAGAGATAACAACGGGAATTTTATAGTTTGCGGATTTTTTTGGGGTTCAGGAATTGTGCTTGGCAATTATTCACTGGCAGCCCAGGTACCCTCTGCAACACCAAGCATGTATGTGGTAAAGTTTAGCCCCACTGGCACCGTTTTATGGCTGAATGGACTCACAAGTCCAACAGTTAATACAACGGGTCTTAATGTGAGCACCGATGCACAGGGCAATGTTTACGTAACAGGTCAGTTTAGCGCATCGATAGTAGTGGGAACCTACACACTCACCAGCAACGGGTCAGGCGAGGTGTTTTTAATTAAATACAACAGCAACGGGGTTTTGCAATGGGCCATGCGGGGTGGGGGCATCACAGGAGATTTAGTTCATGGCATTTGCACCGATCCGCTGGGCAACACCTATATTACAGGCGCCGTTAGCAGCAATATTTCCACCTGGGGCACCTATACACTAAATACCATTGGTACATACAATGCCTATCTCATTAAGGTTGATCCAGGAGGCAATGTGCTCTGGGGCACCAGTGCAGCAACCACAAGCACATTTACGAGCGAAGGAAAAGCACTTGCATTAGATGCCACAGGTAATGTTTACTGGACAGGATCTTACAACGGAAGCATGTCTTTGGGAACAATAACCATTAACAGTACCGGTGCCTACGATTATTTTCTGGCAAAATATTCTGCCACCGGCACCCCCATTTGGGCAGTTTCAACAACAGCAGGTTCGGCCTCCGAAGTTGCCCTTTCTGTTGCTACAGATATTTCAGGTAATCCATACATTGGAGGCACCTTTAGTGGTAGCATAGCCATAGGCACACAAACTTATGCCACCGCTGTTAATGATGATGCCTTTATAGCCAAATACAATTCATTGGGTGTGCCGCAATGGGGCAAGGTTTACAGGGGCGGCATGTTCGATAAACTTTGGTCCATCTCTACCTTCACGGGCGGATTATACGTAGCAGGCAATGCCACCCCCAATTTTACCATGTCGGGTGTGGTTTATCCTGCCGCAAATAACACCTTTGATGATACCTTTGTGGAAGGCATGGATTTTAATGGTAACCTGTTTTACTCAAATATTTTAAATGGAGGCGGCGATGACTGGGTTACCGTTTATGCCATAGATGAATGTTCCATGTACTTATCAGGAGATTATGCCGTTGCCATACCTACCACTAACTATACTTTTACCTTACCACAGGGTATAATTGAATTAGCCTTTTTAGCCAAGCTCACATTTCCGCCACACATTGTTTTTAGTGGTAATACCATTTGCGCCGGTAACAATGCCACCATTACAGCCAGCGGAGCCAATACATATACCTGGAGTGCCAATGCGGGTGCCTCCAATTCTCCTGCGGTAGTAGTTTCGCCGGCTGTCAACACAGTTTATTCAATAAGTGCCACTAACCAATGCGGTCAAAGCAATGCCACTGTTATGGTTTTGGTTAATCCAAATCCAAACATAAGCATAACAACCAGTAGCTATTCGGTATGCCCTGGCAACACTGTGGTGCTGTCTGCTTTTGGAAGCAGTTCAGTAAGTTGGAGTAACCCGGTTACCAACGGCATTGCATTTACACCTTCTGCCACTGCTGTTTATTCTGCTACAGCTACCAACACGTTAAACTGTTCTACCACTGCAACAGTTCAAATAAGGTTGGTTAATCTTCCGGTAATTACGCCTGCGGCCAGCGCCACTGTAGTTTGTCCTGGACAGTCGGTAACCCTTTCTGCCGGCCTTAATGGTTCCTACACCTGGCAACCCGGTGGCACTAATCAATCAAGCATTGTTGTGTTACCACTTAGTTCACAAACTTATTCTGTTTCTAAGATAGATTCTACCTGTGTAAATACGGCAACTATTGGAATTCAGGTGTTGCCTCAACCTTTAATTGTGATTGTGAGCAGCCGCACATTTGTGTGTGTTGGACAGAACATAACCCTAACCGCCAATGGTGCCAGCACTTATACATGGAACACTGGTATTGTTTCTCCAAGCATAACTGCATCTACGGCAGCAAGCACCACACTTGTTTATACTGCTACTGGCACAGGAACTAATGGTTGTACCAACAGCGCTACTGTTTCGGTTAAAGTAAATGCCTGCACCGGAATTGAGGAGTTAAGCAATAGTGTTTCTATTCAGGTATTTCCTAACCCCGGACAATCTGAAATTACTATTGAGTTGCCGGCAATTGAAAATTTACTTTTAACGGTGCAGAATACATTGGGTGAAGTAATAAATGAATATTATGCCAAAGCTGAAAATGACTTTAGGATAACGCTTAGGAATTATGCTCAGGGAGTCTATTTTGTTAGTTGCAGGCTAAACAGCAAAATTTACTCAAAAAAAATTGTGGTGAATTGAGGATGAAGTTTTGATTTGAAAAGAAAGAAAAGGTTCAGTTAAATTGATATAACAAAACGAAATATAGCAAATTGCTGGCCAGTTGTAAATTCTCAATCGTTATTGCGCCTGAAAAATTAATTCACTTTTAAGCTGGTAGGAATATTCTTTTTCATCCCTCAAAACTTTAAGTGCTATTTCTGCTTCTTTTTTAAGTGGATTATTGAACAAAATTTCGCACCATGCATCGGGGCTGCATTCGGCATAATTCCTGCCGTTAATGCTGATAACCTGATCACCGAGTTTTGGACCCTCGGCCGGACTGTGTTCATCCACACTGGCCACAAATAATTTATTGTTATCAAACATTAAACTAAACCTCATTTTTTTTATATTGTTATAATAGCTTGTTTTTTCTAGCAATAAAATTTCACTTTTCGACCAATCAATGATGAGGTCGTGGTTTTTAAAATAGGCGGTGCCAAGTGTTTTAGCATTTGATGTTC
The DNA here is from genome assembly GCA_020846335.1 of Bacteroidia bacterium. Taxonomy (GTDB): domain Bacteria; phylum Bacteroidota; class Bacteroidia; order B-17B0; family Aurantibacillaceae; genus Aurantibacillus. Next base: position 3,433 of record JADLED010000272.1, on the reverse strand, counting down.
CAAAACCAACAATCTGGGTGTTCATTTCAATATCGCCACACTTGATGTTAGAAACCAAGGCATAAAAGGTGGTATCGATGGGCGCCTTGCCATACAATCCGGTACCTCCGTGACCATAAGAGTAGGTAATTTGTTTTAATGCACCAGCCTGTTTAAGTTTATTAAGTGTTTTTTGGTCGCTGTCAAAATCTCCGTTTGAACCCAAATCGAGGGTCACATCTTTATCGGATATGCCATTGTAGATTAATTCGATTTTAGGTGTGCCCGTAATAACTGTTGTAAATTTTATTTTTTTACATGTGTTGGGAATGGAAAGCGAATCGCGGCTGCTGCAAATGGTAATTATTTTTTTAGTGTAATCAAACTTCCAAATGGCCTTGCGCATAAGGTTAGCGCCAATAAAACCTTCCACATTTAAGCAGGCAATTTCATGGGCCTGTTTTAAATCGGCAATGGCGGTGCCGGTTTCTAAAAAATCAATACCACCAATGGTTATGCAGGCAATTTTAGAAAAGCCAAGTTCTGACTTTTTGCCTTGCGAATCGCCGGTTTTTTGTGTGGTATTTTCAATCAGATTAATTTTTTTAGCCAGGTCTTTCGAAATTACATTGGGTGCTCCGGTATCCAACAAATACTCGCAATCCACACCATTTACCTTTACTTTCAATACAACTAAACCCATCCGCATTTCAAAAGGCACCTCCACCTTAAAATGTTTTTGTTTGGTTTCTCCTGATTTCATTAAGCGCACTGTTTTAATAAGACCGCAGGAAGTCAACAATAAAAGACTGAATGCCACTGGAAATATTTTTGTAACATTAAAGCCACTGCTGCCCTTTTTTACTGTTATAAGGCGATTAAGAGAGATTAAAAACATATAAAAATTTTAGTATAAATCAAACGCAAAATTATTTTTCAAAAATGGTTCTGAGGGAAAATGCAAACAAAGAGATTGAGTAAAAGCACATTTTTTTGTGACGAAAAAAAGAGGTGGCGCTTAAACATAACGCCACCTTCTAAATTCAACTTTGATAAAATTAATTAGCACCAAACCAGGTAGCCAGGTAGCCCATTTTCCACAGATACACGGTAGCAATGGCCACTATTAAAAGCAAAATCCAAAAGAAAGTAAGCAATGGATTTTTCTTCTTTTTAAAAGGATCGTTCAGGTTAATTCGGGCATTTGCCGGTAGTTTTACCAAATTGGTGAGGGTGTTGCCAAATGGAATGTTAATGATGGCACGCGCGTTAATGGCCCATCCATTGGCATCCAAAATAGGAGCAAGGTTACGTTTGCGTAATTTGAGCCAGGCAATAATCATGGATGGTCCCGAAATGGCAAGGATAATACCCAGAACAGCCAATGGCATTTGCCACCATTTTAATCCGAGTAATCCCGAAATTAATGATGCCAGCACACCGCCAATTGCGCCCAATGCCAAACTTAACGCAGCAAAAATTCCAACAAATTTTCCAATATCAAATGGCGTAGGTGCAGGAGCTGGTGCCGCCGCCGCCGCTGGTACTGTTGCCACCTTGGTTCCGGCCTCTTCAACACCGGCTGTGGCTTTATCCAATCCTTCTTTTTCTTTGGCAGAAGCAAATTTTTCAACCTGTGTTTCAATAAAACGGGCCACCTTGCGGTAAGGCGAAAAGAAGGCCTGACGAATGCTGATTGGATTTTCGACAATTTTTGTAACGGTGGCATCCCAGTCTAAACCATCGCGGTCGTAAAACACGGCGTTTCTTCCAACTATTAAATTATCAATGTCGCCATTGGTCATAGCAGCCACAATGGTCATCTTTTTGTCTTTTGATTTGGAAACGCAATCGCAATAAATTAAATACATGCCACTAAGCGATACCATAGTACTGTGTTTATCCATATCGCTTACCTTAATACACAGGTCGCAGCTACGTTGGTCAATAAATAAAGTACCGTTTTGGAAAATGGCTTTTTCTTCGGGTGAATAAAAATCGTAAAAGGTTACAAAGTTTTTAAGCAGGCGAAAAATATCGCGGTAGTAACGCGCCAGCTTATCCACCAAAATAATATTGGCGGCTTCTTTTTCAAGTGCTTTGTCTTTATTAAAAAGTTCCTGCATCGACTCCTTCTGGTTGCCCGACATAATCTGACGCACTGTGTCAATGCCCAGTTGTTCCACAACGGCTCCTGCTTTTTCAGAAATCCATTTGTTGTAGGCCACAAATTTTTCGCCAATGCTGTTCCATTCGGCTTCGGTAATTTCGGTTTTGTTTGGAAACAACCAGGTTACCACCGAAGTATGAAAGGCATTGAGTTTGGCTTCCCAGGCCGGATTTATGCCACCACTTAATGGCAAAGGTTTGGCCGCACTAATTTTTGCAATAGGGTAGGTGGCAATTTCATCAAGGCAGGTAGAAAGATCTTTTGGACTGATGGCCTCGTAGCGTGCCAAAAGTGTGTTAAGCACAGCTGCCGATTGTGCGTCGAAATCGGCCAAACGGCAACGGATAAAATAATCGTCGATTTTTGATTTAACTGCTGTGTAGGCATTGAGCGCGGCTTCGGTGGTTTTGGCGAATGGTAAAATGCTTACGGCATCGGCCTCCGCTACTGCATGCCATTTCGAAAACAAATCACAGTTTTCAAAAAAGAGAAGAAACTTTTCTTCCGAAATGCCTTTTTTTCCGCTACGGTCCTCGCTGCCACCCATGCATTCTTTAATGCTTTTGAGCAATTTTTTTTGATCGGCAGTATCGCACGATTCGGCAGTAATAACACTGTCGCCATTAAATTGGGTTTTGGCAAAAATGGCAGTGGTGTCAGAGGTTTGAGCCACGTTAATGCTTGTGGCATCAGGTGTTCCAAGATTTTGAAGTATTTGTTTAGCCGAAGCATACAAACTTTTTCCCTCTTCGCTGTTTTGATTAATGACCGAAAGGGGTAAATTATTTTCCTGTTTTAATAAATCGTCAGGATTATTGATAACGGATGTAATCCACTTCACCGCTTCCAGAATTTCGGGAACACGGATGCGACCATCGCCGTCGCTGTCAATTAATTCAAGTGTTTTAGAATCAATTTCCAAACCCTGAACCGGACAACTCAGTGCTGTCCATAATTTTTGATCGAGGCTGCCGAGTGCCATCAGGTCTTTACCCGACTCTAAATTAACGCGTTTAACTCCTCCTACACTTGAGAAGCTCCAGGTGTGATTTTTGTTTTCCATTGTATTCGTTTAATATGATTTGGAGAAAATTGACCTTTTGCCAATGCGCTGTGAATATAATAATGTCGATGGTAAAATAAAGTATTTGAACAGGTGTTTTTGAGTTAACACTTCAAATTTTAAATTCAGGAGGCTAATCCACAAATGATAGTGGAATGAAAAGCCAAATCCTGGAATAAATAAGAAGGCGCGGGTGAATGAAGTGACTGGTTTAATCAGTA
>JADLED010000271.1 GCA_020846335.1 Bacteroidia bacterium | reverse complement strand
GCTGCCGACAAGGCCGCCGCCGAAGCTCAAGCCAAAGGTAAAGCCGAAGAAGCCGCTAAAGCGAAAGCAGATGCCGAAGCCCTCGCCAAAAAACAAGCCGAAGAAGCCAAAACAAAAGCGGAAGCGGATGCCCTTGCTAAAAAACAAGCAGAAGCCGATGCAAAAAAAGCAGAAGGCGACAAACTTGCTCAGGAAGCGCTTGCTAAAAAACAGGCCGAAGAAGCTGCGGCCAAAGCTGCCGCCGATAAAGCCCTTGCCGAAAAAGCCGCAAAAGACAAAGCCCTTGCCGATAAATTAGCCAAAGAAAAAGCTGCTCAGGCCAAAGAAAAAGCCGCAGCCGATAAATTAGCGAAAGAAAAAGAAGCAGCCGAAAAAGCCGCTGCCGATAAACTCGCCAAAGAACAAGCCGCTAAAGAAAAGGCCGCTGCTGATAAAGCTGCAGCAGAAAAAGCGCTGGCCGAAAAAGAAGCTGCCAAAGCCAAACCAGTGGTGGTTGAACCGGCACCTGCCGAAAAAGAACCAGTGTCAAATCCCGGACAAGGCACCGCTGGTCAAACCAGCGAAACAAATATCGAAGGCAAAGACACTAAATATAAAATTCCGCAAATATTAGGCACCGCCAAATACAAAGAAACAATTACCCGCGCCGACGAATTGTATAAAATGAAACGTTACGAAGAAGCCCGTGCGGCCTACAAAGAAGCCATTCGCATAAAACCCAACGATGCCCACGCCACTCTGAGGCTGGAAGAAGTGGAGAAAAAATTAAGCGGAAAATAAAGCGACATCTTAAAAAGACTCTGTCAATTTATTAAAATCCGCACAAGAATCTTTGGTATAATGCAGCCATTCAATAGGCACACACATAATCGGTTAATCCTCTTTCTTTATAACCTTTTCAAATTGAGTATGGCCATCAATAAAATAAACTTTTAAATAATAAATACCTGAAACCAGAGTACTTAAATTAACCGCATGGTTAACAGCCTTAGTACCGACATTTTCGCGTGCAACAACCACACCAACGTTGTTAAGAACTTCAATTTTTGCAATTCCCTCACCTTCTAAATTAATGAATGTGTTGGCTGGGTTGGGATAGGTAATAAACGAATTAGTGTAACACTTTTCAATCGATTTAATTTCATGAAAATACTTTTCAATCCCATTATAATCAGTTTGTCTCAGGCGGTAATAAAACACGCCTGTTTCATTTATGTAATCACTTAGTTCGTAACTGTGCTGCGAATTCGAAACACCTGCACCCTTCAGGCTTCCTACTTCTGTCCAATCAATTACATCTTTCGACTGCTCAACCGTAAAATAATCATTATTTAACTCAGAAGCGGTTTTCCAACGCAGGTCAATCCTCTGTTTAACCTCATTACACGTTGCCTCAAAATCAGTTAATTCAACCGGCAACTGAGTTGATCCTAAAATCGAACCCAGGGTAAAATAAGGATTAGAGGCAAACCAGGCCGCGTCTATTCCACTAATGGTAACTACCTGTCCCACCAAAGTAACCGACACCGAAGGCGAAGTGGTTGCCCCATACATAGTTGCCCCTGTTGCAAAAACACCATCGCCATCCACCAACAACCTTAAATCACTGGCATACATGGGTCCGGTGGCATATCCGGTTAAATCAAACTCAAAACTTAAATTAGTATTGGTAAAATTGGTTATTTGACTTTTCCACACCCTTTTCAAACGGCTGTTAGTACCAACCGGCACATCCGGATGCGGATACACTGTGTTTAACACTGCCTGCGCATCGGTTCCGGCCATAAAATAAGAACTGATGCCGCCACTAAAAGTTGAGGTGTTGGCTGCATTGGCCGAATACTTGGTTGATCCCAAAAACATACTTAACACATCGTTTCCGGCAGCCGACCTGGCTTGTTTCTGAAAAAGTGCCGTACGTGCATCCTGCGCCAAACCAATGATGTTGTTATTATAGCCAGAATTAGTGGTGGCATTCCAAACCTTAGTAGTTCCGTTAGATGCCACATAATTAGTTGGCGATGTTTGATTAAGTGTAATCCCATATTTTATAGCCAGATAAGAATTAACGCGCAATTGTTCCGCATTACTCAATGCATTGGTGTACCATATAATTTCCATTACATCACCGGGAAATGCACCCGATAAATTATAGCTGCCATACCCAATTGTCATGTAAGGCCCCCAGTTTCCAAAATTATCGCCCAAAAAACTGGTGGAACTAATTAAATTATTTAAGCCCACCTGTAACAATTTAGTGGATTGATTGGCGGTAAAATGTGCCAACGAACTTTGATTTGCAACCACTGAGTTGGCGTGATTTAAAGAGTTGGTATTGCCCCAATATTTATAATACCTTGGTTTACCGGAGGCATTGAGCGACAAATAAGGCTCTCCCGAAAAAAGCGGATCGTTGTCAGTTCCTGTTATTCTGCCTGCCGAGGTAGCACTGCTGGGTGTTATGGCACTAAATGCAGAAAGAGAAGTTGGTGTATAAATGGCATTACCGGCAAACGAACAATTGCTCTCTAAAAAATAATTGGCAGAACTAAAGCCTTTATAATAAGGCTGAAAGTTATGGTTTGCATTAGCGGGCGAAACACTTAAACTACCTGCAATTTCAACCGGATTTAAGTTTCCCGAATTGTCAGGCCATGCACCAGAATCCATATTTATATCAGATTTTGACCAAAACGACAAATTGGCCGAAACACCACCCGGAGCGCCTACCGAGGCGGCAAAAGTAAAGAAGGAATTATTGGCTAAATCAACCGCCACGGTGTAAAAATTAACGCCATTAATTGTAACCGGAACTCCCGAAAGGGGGTAATAGGTATTACCCGATGTAAATGTAGGATCGCTCGGATTGGTTACCAATGCCAGATTAGTGGCCGGATAAGGCCAGCCAACAATCACATTGCCCAGAGTTCCTGTTTCCTGTACTTTCCAAACCCTTGCCATCCGTAAATCATATAATGGATTAACGGTAAAAGCTGTGCTGAAATTTGTTGAGCCACTGTTATCGCCCCACATTAAAAAAGATAAATCCGACGAAAACACATTGGTATTAGAGGCATTGGTGCCAAACAACGAATTGCCATTCCCTATCAGCACCTGAGTGCTATAAGTATTCATACTTGAGCTTTGCTTTTGTTGCAGGGCGCTGTTATCATCACGGCCAATGCCGGCCACATTATTTTGATAAGTACCATTGCCCGTCCAAATGATTGCACCCTGAGAGTTAACGTAACTTACCGCATTGGAGGTGTTTCCCAAAGTTATACCATATTTCAAAGCCAGATAAGATTCAACTCTCACACGCTCTGTTGCACTAAGGTTCCAGGGATAGTGTATCACCTCCATTAGCTTTCCGGTATGCCCCGTAGAGCCCGTCCAGTTTTCTTTTCCCACATTCACATCTTCATTATCATTTAACGTGGTTGCCCAGTTTTGTGTACCATTCGAAACCATTAATCCATTGCCATACAAAAACGCGTTGTTGCTGCCAAGTATATTGGTATTGCTATACACACCGCCTAACACATTTGGAACATTGTTTTGATTAGCCGTAAAGTAGCCGGTAGCTTGCTGCCAGGTATTAAAACCGGCAACTCGTGCATTTGCCCCAGTAGTATATAAGCCAAATGAGGTGTTGCTCACCTGGTCGCGCCCAATGGTGGATATAAACCCGGTACCCGCATTATAAAACGGTTTGGTTATAACTGCAAAAACCGATTTGCTTTGATTACCCATGGCAATGCCATTGGAATTATTTGGTCCGGCATACTCGTCGTTGGTAAAATCAACCGATGGATTAAAATTAATAAGTTGCGCAGCCGTGGTAGCATAATACAAGGGATTGTTGCCCGAAATAAGTGTTAAATTGTTGGCATTGCTACTGTTATCAGACCAGGTGCCGGGACTCGACCCTTCGGCACCGCCAATACCGCTATTGGCCTTGTACCAGGCCGACATTAGCGGGGTGGTAAATAATTTATTATTGGCAATGTTTACAAAAGTGGTTCCCACATCAAGCCCCCCAACGGTTCCACGCCACTTTAATTCTAAATTGGTTACGCCTCCCACATCACTATACCTTACCTCCAGGCTATGGTTACCGGCCGATAAATTTTGTACGGCAGAAGTAAAAGTGCCCAGACCCGGTGTTGTGATAATGGCATTACCATCTAAAAGTAAGTAGGCATTATCATCTGTATTTAAAAACTGAAACTGATAAGTGCCTGCATTGACCAAAGTTAGTGTACTGGTTAACCGCATACTAAAATTAGAACCAATCTCATCTTTCACATAGCTGTCGTGTCTGAAAAAATCGTTTATATACCCGGTATGCATAAAAGTAGTTTGTATGCCATCACTCAATACGGCATCGCCGCCTGAGTACAAACTGTAATTAACCCCGCTTACCATGGAGCCTGGCGCGGCAACACCGCCAGGACTTTGCCCAAAAAGTGCGGTGTTTGCAAGTAATAGAAAAAGTAATTTAAAATAGCGGTGACTGCTTAGTTTTGTATTCATTTGACGTGATTTTGAATCATTTAAAAAAGTTGATTTAATTTAATTACCCTTAATTAGTTTGCCCTGAAATTTTAATAAAGCAATGCCATTGTCTATTGTTTAAATAGAAATCCCAAGCCATGATAAAACATCTGACTGATCAGTGTAAAAAACCTTTGCTTTAATTTTCGGTTTTAAAAGCAATAGAATTTTAAAAAGAAAACCAAAAAATAAATTAATTTTAAGTGGCGTATGTAAAATTCCGTTTCATGATATTAAGGTTTAAAAAATTATTGCAACAAACATATTCTTAGAGCGGATTTTTAAAAGCCTCTTCAGGAATAACTACTATTGTTTCCTTCTAATTTTAAAGGTAAAATTGTGTTAACACAAAAGCCTTATAATAAAAAAAAGAAAGCCCATGACAAATGTATCAAAAAAACATTGCAACCTCGTTAGGGTCAGCCCTAATAAACAGCATACACTCACACTACCTAAATATTTAGTAAATATATTAACCTAACTCAACTTGCTTTCTATATTAAAACCTCTACATTAGCAACGCGGCATTTTATGGTTAAAAAATTACTAAAAGTTATTCTGGCACTTTTTGTGTTTAATTGGAATTGCGTGAAGGCTCAATCGGCCGAAATAGAGCAATTACGTAAAAAAGTATCAGAATTTAATAACTATGCCAAATACGATTCCTCTGCCAAAATTATTACTCGTTATTTAGAGAAACCAAACATAACAAACGAAGACCGTTATTTTTGCAACCGTCTGCTCTCAATTACCCATAAATACCTTTACTCCTATGATCAGGCCTTGATCTACCTTAACAAAGCGCTTGAATTTGGTCTCAAAACAAAAGATCCCAATTATTTTATAAGTAATGTGCGTTACGAAAAAGCGGCCATCTTTTTCGACACAAAAAGGTATAAAGAGGCCGATAGCCTGATAAAAATAATTGAAAAGGAAAAGTATCAGTATTTAACTGATGAGAATTTTATTAACGTACAAATTGAAAAAGCCTATTTGCTTTTTTTAGAAAAAAAATACGAGGAGGCCGAAGTACGTTATGATATATTACTTAATAAAATGCAGAAAGAAAACCCCTGTAACATGCCATTGATTTATGCAAAAAAAATAGAACTGTACTCAGCCATGAATAAATTCGATAAAGTGCAGGAAAATTATAATAAATC
>JADLED010000270.1 GCA_020846335.1 Bacteroidia bacterium | reverse complement strand
ATGATTAACGGAAGTATGGGAAGCATTGAATTAAACCGACCTGTATTTTACACATCGAATATGTCGGGGCAGGTCGTACCAATTCCAGGAACGGCCTCATGGATGAACAGCGGCAACAATATTTTTCAGATTGGCTTGCCTGCATACAGTTCAACCATCCCCGTTATTATTATGGTTTCTGCCGCCACACCTACCGCAGTTGGCTATGGAGCGAAAGCTAATTTAGATTATTCGACTTATTATGGGGGGCAGGGTACAGAATACTTTAATGATCTTAAGGTAGCTGCTAATGGCGATAGGTATGTTACTGGTTCAACTTCAAATGGCGTCTTTCCGGCATTTAATTCTTATAATTATTACAATGGTGGGACGGATATTATTTTGTTAAAATACACAGCTGACGATACACTAAGATATGCCACTTTTCAAGGCGGAATGGATTATGATGAAGGTTTGACTGTGGCGGTTGATTCAAAAAATGATGTATTTATCGGAGGCCAAACATTTTCAACAGATATGCTAGGATTAAATTTTCCAGGAGCTACAAATCAATATACAAACGGTGGTACATATTTCAATAATAATAAGGCGGATGGATTTCTGGCTAAACTCACAAGTAACAATAATAATTTAGTTTGGCGCCGTTATGTGGGTGGTATAAGAGCCGAATCAATTAAAAGTATTTTTATAGACAACAACGACAACCTCTATTTTACTGGCTATTCGAGTTCCAACAATTTTCCGGTAGTTAATGCGTGGAAGCCGACATTAAGCCCACCCGTTGGAAGCAATACGGTTAATTTTGATGCTGTTTTTGGCAAATTCAATTCAAATCTTGTTGCACAATGGATTACCTATTACGGTGGCTCCACAAACGGAAGTACCGGGGTTATGACACAAGATTGGGGGCTTGATATTACGGTGGATAATTCGGGATTGGTGATTGGTTGCGGTGTAACCGATGCAACAGACTTTCCGGTGATGAACTGGACGTATAACAACAACGTATTTTACCAATCAACTATTAATGGAGCTTCAGATGGTTTTTTAGTCAGGTTTAGCAGTTCGGGCACACCCGATTATTCGACCTATTTTGGTGGACCTGGAGGGGATGAAATAACCAGATTATGTTTTAAGAGCAATCTTAACGAACTTTATTTTGCAGGCAACACGTACAACGGCCCACAATATTCAGGCCCCGGATTACCACTGGTTAACAAAACAGGTGCTTTTAACAGTAACTACAATGGGCTTACAGGATACACCGCATTTTTGGGCTATACCTATGGTAATTTAACAAAACTATGGTGTACCAAATATGGTCATGGCCAATCCAATGTTAAAGGCTACTCAGTGAATGGCTTGTCTGTGGATGATGATGGCTTGGTTTATTTAAGTGGTTACACCCAAAGTGATACACTTACCTATCCAGCTAACCCTGCCATAACAAATGTATATAATGATAGTTTGAGAACTTTTGAAGATGGCTTTATTGCTATTTTTTCCGCTGATAAATCCTTGTACCACGCACATTATTTCGGAGGCTCAGATAATGATAGAATATCTAACTCAGATATAGCCTTTAATCAAAGCCTTTATGTAACGGGTATAACGGCCTCAAACGATTTTCCAATAGCTTATAATTCTATAACAGCAGCCCTTATTGATTCAACCTTTGCCGGGAGCAAGGATGGTTTTATCAGTCGCTTTGATTTATACCGTTATCAGGTTACGGATATCAAAACATTTTATCATGATAATGTAGCATTAAAAGTGTTTCCGAATCCTGCAAATACCGAGTTTACAATCCAACTGGAAAAAGTGCTTGCCTCTGGTAGCAAAGTTTCGGTTTATTCAGTGCTGGGACAACTTATCTACGAAAATGATTTGACAGGTAAGGATATGAAAATTAATTGCGAAAATTGGCCAAACGGCGTATATTTAGTTAAGCTTGGCAATAACCAAACTGTTAGTTCGTTTAAGCTTATAAAACAACAATGAAAAAGTTTTTAATTCTATTAATAACCACCTGCTCCTGTATTTTACAGGGGCAGGTTTGGACAACAATGGTAGATAGTGTTCCAAATTGGGGCTGGGCCGCATTTCATAATGCTGTTGAAGATACAGTAAATAAAATCTTGTACATTGGAGGTAATTTTCAAAATCTTAATCAACATAAAACAAAAGCCATTATAAGATTTAACGGTACTACTTTTGATACCTTACAAAAGGGGTTGGACAAAAATACCCTTCTTGCAGCAACTCAGGTACGGTCATTACAAATGTTTCAAAACAAATTGTATGTGTTTGGCGATTTTGCCCGTGCAGGTGATTATTATAATAAATACATCGCAGTTTGGAATGGCTCTAATTGGGAGAATACAAATCATAAAGTTAACGGCCCGATAGATTGCTCCGATATTTATAACGGAGAATTATATGTGTCCGGTACTTTTGATTCGATAGGAGGAATTGCTTGTAACTCAGTTGCAAAATTTGATGGTGTAAATTGGCACAGCTTAAGTCATCCGGTTAAGCACAATATCATTGGCGGAATTAAATTTTTCAAGGGAACACTATATATGGCTGGACAGGTTACAAGTGCTTCTTCGTCAGCGAATTTGTCTTATTGGGATGGTACACAATGGATACCTTGGGTAGGTGTTTCAGGTAATGTCAATAAAGCTGTTTTTGGATTAACTGTTATAGATACTATGTTGTATGTTTATGGACGATTTAACAGTATTGCAGGGACTAATTGCAAAGGATTGGCAGCTTATAATGGAAAACGTTGGTATGGTCTGGGTCAGGGAATTTCCACAACTGGAGGGTGGGAGGCTATAAACAATGTACAAAAATTAAATGGTGAGATTTACGTTAGTGGCAAATTCGATAAAATCGAAAATACAGGCAATTCCAACTTTTCTATCCCGTTAACAACCAATCTTGCAAAATTTGACGGTGAAAAGTGGTGTTTGATAAGTCAGGCTTTTGCCAATGATGTTTCAGGTGTTGTTAAGTATAAGAATGATTTATATGCTTATGGGGCCTTCAGAAGAATTGGTAACGATTCTGTTTGGGGTTTTGTTAAATACAATGGTGGGTTTACACCCATTTGCAGTCCTACCGTTCAAATATACATGAGTAACAGCACAGAAGGAATTAATGAAGCGATAAACTTTGGTGCTGTAAAAATTTATCCTAATCCTGTAAATGATATTTTAAAAATTGAAATAACAGACTTTGAATCTTCGAATGTGAAACTTGAACTTATGGATAGTTATGGTAGAATAACAATGAGTGAAATCATTACCGAATCTTTAACGGAGATAAATACAAGCAATTTAAAAAAGGGGATTTATTTTTTAAAGTTAGCTAATTCTGAAAATCAGGCTGTGTTCAAAGTCATAAAGCAATGAAGCAATATTTGTTTCTGAATTTATTAAAAAGGAATATTAATATTACAACCTTGAATCAGAAGGTAACTTAGCTATTTTAGCACTAACTTTTCTTTTACCACCTTTTACTCTGTAAATCTTCCCAACATCAAACGCTTCAATTTCTTTAATGTTTCTACCCGATATGTACGTGTCATTATCATTATGCGCCAGAGCATTTGTCAGTAGAGCGTTTCCAAGTATGTCTTTTAACCTGTGAAATTTAAGTTCAGGCAATTTCTTTTTTTGCAAGCCGTAAATTCCATTTACCAGTTCACAAAAGGAAGTGATTTCGTCAAATGGTAATCTTTTATCAGGCTGGCGTTTAAATTTAGCATCCATTACCATCAGCAAATCAGAGTTTTCAGGTTCATCTCCGGCATGAGCCTTTTGAAAAGAGATATCCGGATGCACATTATAGAAATCATGCACTGATTTTACTTTTGTACCGGTGCATATCTGAAACAGTTTTTTATCCGTTTTTTTATCGTAAATCTCAAATCGCGGCACCAGTCTTTTTTTTGCCGCCGCCTGTGGAAACTTATCAGGGTATTTTCCTTTTCCACTAACATATTTTACAGTGTAGTTAGCAGTTAAATCCGACACAATGCGGATGTAGCAATAAAATTCGTAAAGGTAATGGTCATTATTAGCCCGTTCAATAAACCCTACTGTTTGTTTGCTATGCTCCCAGTGCGAGGCTTTGTTAAGCAATTTCGCAAAGGAGATAATGGCATCTACGTATTTTTCCTTGTTCAATTTCATACAGAATAATCAACCGGCCAATCAACACCGTCAAATAATTTTACAAAACGTTTTTCATCAACGTCATTGCGCGTTAACTCCTCCAAATGTGCCTGTTTTAATCCATGTTCCATGTAAAGGAAAAGTTGCTGAAAATGCAAGGCCTGATTTGCGATGGAATCAGAAGGAACCTTATCTTCATCCCAATCAGATATTTCTAATTGCACCATTTCAAAAAGATTGTCTGTGTACCCAGTTTTCTGTTCATCCGTGTTACCCCAATCCACAAACCCAACGCTCTCTATAGGCATTCCGGTTTGCCTTAAATGTCGCTGCATGAGTTCGTAGGTGGAAACTAATAGTTTTCCCTGAGATAAAATATTATTGGTGATGTATTGCCATAAAAAATTATACGCCCTTATAAAATCTAAGCCCTTAAATTCCATCGTTCCGTATTCATCAATAGCATACATTGTAAAATCGTATTTGCTTTTAATTGGTAAAGCATTTATTAAATTACCAAATGCGGTTCGTGCAATATAGATTTTTTGTGCCGTCAGGGTTTCAAAATCATCTAAAGAAATTTGGCGGAAGGCTTGCTGAAAATGCCTTTCCGGAAAAGCATACTGAT
>JADLED010000269.1 GCA_020846335.1 Bacteroidia bacterium | reverse complement strand
CTGCACGGCATGTCCACACTCATGCGCAGCCACCGCCGCAGAGGCCACACTTACGCCGCGGTAAACATCGGAGCTAAGGTTCACGGTTTTGTTGGCGGGGTTGTAGTGGTCGGTTAAAGTGCCACCAACACTTGTTACACGCACATCGTAAATGCCATTTTCCCATAACATTTTTTCGGCTATTTCGCGCCCGCTTAAACCTGCCTCCAATGGCACCTTTGAATAAATGGCAAATTTGTTCTTGAGCCGGTAACTCACCAACATACCAAGCCCGGCAAACAATAGGCTAATGAGTAACAGAATTGGATCAAACATCTTATTTCTTTTTTATAATGAATATCAATTCAGATGCCGTGTTAAAAATGCCTGTCAAAATTACACCTTAGCTGACGGAATGATGCAATTATCGTCAACGAATGGTAAAATTGTTTAAAATTAACAGCTACGCTTTAGTAAGTTTAAAGTCTGTTTGGCAGAGGAAGCCTATCTTTAGCTAGTTTTAACCTTATAATGAACGCAGACAATCTTCCTTTAATCCTTGTAACCAACGACGATGGCATATACGCCCCCGGCATAAAATTTTTAAGTTCGGTGGCTGCTAAATTTGGCAGGGTAGTTGTTGTGGCTCCCGATAAACCACAAAGCGGCATGGGCCACGCCATTACAATTAACGCCACCCTGCGTATTCAAAAAACCAATTACCACCAGGCAGAGATGGAATATTCGTGCAGTGGCACACCGGTGGATTGTGTGAAAATGGCAGTTAATCATGTGCTTAAAAAACGTCCGGATTTGGTACTCAGCGGCATTAACCACGGCAGCAACAGTTCAATTAACGTCATCTACAGCGGAACCATGAGTGCGGCCATAGAGGGTGCATTGGAAGGTACACCCAGCATTGGTTTTAGTTTGTGCGACTACTCAGCCGATGCCGATTTTACTCAGGCCGAAAAATACATTTCGCAATTAATTGAACAGAGTTTAAAAAATAAAATGCCAAAAGGAATTTGTTTGAACGTGAACATTCCAAAATTAAAGGCAGCCGATATTAAAGGCATTAAAGTTGTGCGCCAATCAAAAGCCAATTGGGTAGAACGCTTTGAAGAACGCCAGGACCCATACGGTAGAAATTATTACTGGCTCACCGGAGAGTTTGTAAACTTTGAGCCCGAATCGACCGACACCGACGAGTGGGCGCTCGAAAATGGTTACATATCGGTGGTTCCTACTCAGGCCGATATGACCGCACATTCGCAACTAACGGGATTAAAATATTTCGAAACATTAAAATAACATACAGTATTAACCCACGGTTGAATATGTAACAGTGGGCATTAAAAAATAAAAGGTTTATGAAATTTTTAGAACGCATTGATAATTTTTTTATGGGATTGCTCATTGGAATTATTTTCCCGGCAATTATCTTTTGGTTGTATTGGCTCTTTCGTCACCATCAGATTGGCTTCCCCATGCGCTTTATAAAATATCTCATGAATGGCTACCTGTTAAGTAACGTCATAAAAATTTGTGGTCTTGCCAATTTGGGTTTGTTTTATTTTGGACTTAATAAAAATCTTAACCGCTTTAATAAGGGCGTGATTGTTAGCGTTGTGCTGTATGTGGCCTTAATCGCTTATGTGAATTATTACCTTGAACCGGAATATATTTAAAGGATGCGTTATTATTTTATAGCCGGGGAGGCCAGTGGTGATTTGCATGCCGGCAACTGCATGCGCGAGATTCTTAAACTGGATGCTGCTGCCGATTTCGAATTTACGGGTGGCGATTTAATGGAAGAGGTGAGTGGTAAAAAGGCCGGCATTCACATTAAACAAATGGCGTTTATGGGTTTTGTGGATGTACTTAAAAATATCCGCACTATTAAAAAAAACTTTAAAATTGTAAAACAAAAAATACTTCAACACAAACCCGATTTATTGGTGTTGGTGGACTATCCCGGCTTTAATCTGCGGATGGCCAAATGGGCGCACGAACAGGGCATTAAAGTGGATTATTACATTTCGCCAACCGTTTGGGCCTGGAAAGAAGGACGTGTTGAAACCATAAAAAAATACACCCACAAGCTATTTGTGATTTTACCATTTGAAGAAGCCTTCTATCAAAAACACAACCACAAGGTTTATTTTACCGGACATCCGCTTATTGATGCCATTGTACAACGAAAACAAAATTTTAAAAGCAGGGAAGATTTTATAAAAGATAATCAACTCAGCGATAAACCAATTGTGGCAGTGTTGCCCGGCAGCCGTGTTCAGGAAATAGAGCGCATGATGAACGACATGGTGGAAGTTGTTAAACATTTTAAGGAGTATCAGTTTGTGTTTGCGGGTTCCAACACCATTTCGAAAGACTATTACCGTTCGCTCGAAGAAAAAAACATTCGCGTGGTTTACAATCAAACTTACGAACTCATGACCTATGCCAAAGCAGGCATTATTAAATCGGGCACTTCCACACTCGAAAGTGCTTTGTTTAAATTGCCCCAGGTGGTTTGTTACAAGGGAGGTTCACTTTCTTTCGCCATTGGCAAGCGTTTGGTTAATGTCAAATACATAGGCCTTCCAAATCTGATAATGGATAAATTAGTGGTAAAGGAATTAATTCAGAATGATTTTACCGTAAAAAATATTTCTAACGAATTGGATAAACTTTTGCACGACCAAGCTTACCGCGAAAAAATTATTGAAGAATACACCAACCTTACCAACGTTTTAGGCGGTGGTGGCGCCTCGGCACGCATTGCCAAACATCTGGTGGCCGATGCCGCCGAAAAAAAAGCATGAGCATTCTGAAAAAAATAGTTGGGTCAATCGTGTTGCCGCTTGTTGCGTTGGGCTTACTTACCTCTTTTTTTATTCCTTCCGAAAATTTGCAGGTGCGCATCTATGCCCACTTAAAAATTTCATCGGCACAACTTGTTATTAACCGAGGCGATTACCGTGTTTTAGCCGATGGCACTTTATTCGACAAACTAAAATTGAACGACGTTTTTAAATTCAGTCTTAAAAACGACAGCCTTCTCATGTATAAAAACGACAGCCTGGTTGGACTTTTTAGATACGTAAAATTTGTGAGTACGAGCGAGGGAGAATTAAAAGTTAAACTGACTGACCCCGACAGAAAAGTAAGAACCTACCTCGACAACATGAGCGTGAATGTGAGCGAATCCTACATCCGTTTAGTTAACGAAATTGGAATTGACAATTACATTGCAGGTGTTACAGAGGCCGAAGCCGGAACCCGCGCCAGCATTGAGTTTTATAAAGTACAGGCCATATTGGCAAGAACCTTTGCCCTGGCTCACATCAACAAACACGTTACCGAAGGTTTTAGTTTGTGCGATCAGGTGCACTGCCAGGCTTATTACGGCAAACCACATGATTTGAGCATTCACCGCGCTGTGGAAGTAACCCGTGGTAAAGTGGTGGTGGACGAAAACCTCAATCTGATTATCGCGGCTTTTCATAGCAACAGCGGTGGACAAACGGCCAACAGCGAAGATGTGTGGGGAACACGCACGCCGTATCTTAAAAGTATAGAAGACACATTTAGCCTCCGCATGCCCAATGCCAAATGGGTTCGTAAAATGCTGGCCGATGATTGGCTCACGTATTTAAAAATCAAACACAACTTCCCATCCGACAAACCTGAGGGAAAAGAAGCAGCACTTAATTTCAGACAGGATGCACGAAAAATTTTTCTTGAATGCAATAATGTGCGCATACCACTAAAAACAATCCGCACCGATTTACAGTTAAAATCCACTTTTTTTACCATCACACAATTGGGAACCGACAGTGTGTTATTCACCGGCCGTGGATATGGCCATGGACTTGGGATGTGTCAGGAAGGGGCCATGCGCATGGTACGTCTGGGTTATTCTTACACGGATATTTTAAATTTTTATTATCAAAACACACAACTCATCGATTTGCATAAACTCAATTTTTTTAAGGACGAATAGAAAATCCTTTCACGGTAATAAAAACAAAAGCTTAAATTTGAGTATAACACAATTTAAAAATTAGAGTACAGCTACGTGAAATTTTTTTCGATAATAATTATTTTATTTTTTACCTTTTGTGGAACAAATGGTTTATCTGCACAGGAACCTGCCACCATCAAGGTGCGCAAGGAATCCAATCTTTCTAAAGCCGAATTTGATAATACCGAAAGAAAATTAATGGTTGTGGATCGTTTCGGAAATCTTAAAGAAAACAAAATAGCGAGCTACAAATTGTACGTTAAAACAAAGCGCGAAACAAAAGAATTTGAAGGTTATGGCAACAGTCTTAGCGCCGAAATGATTAAATACCTGAACAAACAAAGCAGCGCCACTAAAATATTTTTCACCGAAATTTCGGCAGTTGATGACGATGGCCATTTGGTAAAACTCCCCGACGTGATTAATACCTGGTTTCCCGACTGCTCCAATTGTGGCAAGGGCGATAAAAGGCGTTAACAACTCTAAAAGAATTGTTTCTTTAAAACAAACTTTATCGCACCATACAAAGTGCTTAAACAAGCCTTTATTTTTTATACATTTAATCAATCATCGTTGCCGGTTTATTTAAAAAATGAAAAAGGCCTATTTACTCTTCACACTTCTTTTCTGCATGTTGCGTGTGCTGGCTCAAAACCCCAATAACTGGGACACTGCCTGGATTTGTAGCTATGGTGGTCCCAATATCGATTACGCCAAAGATGTTAAAGAAACACCCGATGGTGGTTTTATTATTGCCGGAACCACGGGTTCATTTGGCAACGGACAAACCTCCTTCTATCTCATAAAAACCGACAGCATAGGTCAACATCAATGGAGTAGGGCACTTGGTACCAATCAAAACGATTTGGCGTACTCGGTTGAACTTGCCAACGATGGCGGTTATTTTATTGCAGGGTCTTCTAATGGCAATGCGCAGAGCGGCTACGATGCATACCTTGTTAAAACAGATAAAAACGGTATAGAACAGTGGAGCAAAAATTATGGAGGCAGTGATTGGGATTTTATTTACAACTCCTGCAAAATGCCCGATGGCGGACTGGTGTTGTGTGGCGAAACCTATTCGGGTACCAATGGTATTGCTAAAACATACGCGCTGCGGTTGGATGCAGCAGGCACGGTGATGTGGTCAAAAACTCTGGGAGGAAAGGCTAAGGGCAAGGGAAGTGTGGTTAAACGTAGTGGCAATTGCTTGTTTATAGCTGGTAAATTGTTCGATACCATCGCGAATAAATACAATGCCGCAGTTTACAAACTCGATTTTAGTGGCAACCTGATAAAGCAGAATGTACTTTCGGGGAATACACTAGAAAATTTGAGTTATAACGATTTGTGTATCACCCGTTATGGAACCCTGTTTTTATGCGGCGCACGAACCAGCGATACCAGCAATCACTGTGTGTTGAACCAAATGGATACGAGCAACCTCAGCTCAATTTATTACATGACCAATAATATCAAACAACATTTTAACAGCATTACCGAGGGCAAAAATTCAGAAGTGTATGTTGTTGGCAGTTCGCTTGGTAATGTGTCTGGTCAGGCAGCCCTGTGTTTGCGTTACGACTCGGTACTCACACAATTGTCGTATGATTTTTACGATGGTAAATACGATGAAGAGGCATTTAAAATAATCCGCACCAAAAAAGGATTTGGCATGGTGGGTTACACCACTACCTACGGCAATTACAATACCAAAATTCAAAATGCATTTCTGGTGGTTTTAAACAAACATTTTATGCCTAACAATCATTATGTTTTGGTGAATGAATTTCAGGACGACCTATCTCCGGTTTCAGTCCGAAGTTTTGCCGGCATTAATGCTTTTGGAATTGTGTTAGCGCCTAATCCTGTAAAGGATAAACTCCATCTGCGGTATAATACCCCGCAATTTGAAACTATAAATAAGGTGATTATCAGAAATATGTTCGGAGAAACGGTTTTGCAACAATGTTTTGAGCACAATGGAAGTAGAATTATTGAAATGCAATTGGGTGATTTGAGTAATGGACTTTACTTTGTTGAAATTTATGATAATCAAGGCAATGTGGCCAGTAAAAAAATAGTTGTAGAAAGTTCGCGTTAAGTTTAATTGAATCAGGATGGCGATTATTTACCGAAGGCAAACGGATTACACCAGTTCAAATTAAACATTCTGCTAAGTCCTTTCAAATCATGTGGCAATAAAAGCAATTGCTCTAATTACACCAACCAATATGAAATAAATACCTTTGCCAATCAGCTCTAAAATTTTTAAGATTTTCTCACCTTTGCCGTTGTGTTTTTCAGAATACTTCTTAACTAAAAAATACAAACCAAAACCAACTACAAGTGCACTTAAGAGGCTAATTAATGCCAGTGGCGACAGTAAAAGGGCAAGTAGTTGAAAAATCACAATGGCATAGGGAATCAAGGAGAGAACCACAAGGGTTGTTAAAATAATTAACAGCACCGACCAAATATTGCCAAATAAATATTCCCATATCGATTCATCACCAGCCGAATGCGAAGCTTTGGATAAAACAGAAGTATTGGTACTACTCATTCCAATGCTTGTTGTTGTTTGCTTTAGTCGCGTATTAGTTAAAACGAGTTCATCTTCATCCGAAGGGTTTTGCACCTTCTTTACCGTAGCTGTTTTTTTTCTCGGGCTTTTTGCAGCGATTACTTTTTCTT
Organism: Bacteroidia bacterium; assembly: GCA_020846335.1. Taxonomy (GTDB): domain Bacteria; phylum Bacteroidota; class Bacteroidia; order B-17B0; family Aurantibacillaceae; genus Aurantibacillus. The sequence continues at coordinate 13,421 of JADLED010000269.1, read as the reverse complement.
TTTTTAAATCTGTTTTTGCAAAAGCTCCTTTCGTTTCTTTTAAAACAAGTGCATCACTTAAGGGATCGGTTTGAACAAAGGTCTCTGTAACAAGTTTCGTTTCAAAAACCTCATCATTGTTTTCAGCCATGGCATTATTTTTTGCTCCGGCATGCAATCTTTTGCTAGTTGCAGCTTTATCATCTTTTGCCTCGGGAAATTTAAGCTTTGCTATCTTTTCGTGAAAAATCCCTTTGGTATATCTTCTCTTTAAAAAGGATGACTGTGAAGATAAAGTAAGTGACGTTACCAGAAGAAGGAGGCTAAAAAGTTGATGACGTTTCATAATGCTTTTGTTTAATGCTGACACAAAACTACAGCCATTCAAAAACAACTCTATACGGCTATTTGCAAGCCATTGCTTTTTACAAGGCATATTTGCCAATGCCCCTAACATTAAAAGCAAGAACATCCCTTTTTTGGCAATAAACGAAAATAAAAAAGGCATATTTGCGTTTTTTGCAAATATGCCTTTCAGCGAAAATTATTTTTTACAAGCATTAATTGTCCACAAAACGGTCTTTTAATCGCTGTTCGGTATTAATAATGTGGATAATAAAATTGAGCAGATTGAGCAAATACAATTGCTGGTTGGGCGACGAAATGAGCTTGTATTTTTCGGGATTGGTGAGCTGAAGCGCCGAAGCCACGCTGTAAACGGTTAGGCGCGACACGGTTTCGTAATCAATAATTTTATTTTGAACGGTACTGAAATAATTAACCGTGGCATCCTGCAGGTTATTCAGCAATATTTTTTGGTTCACATTCAAATACTCAATCAAACCGGCACCGTATAATTTTGGTTTTAATATTTCCGAAAATTCGAGCATTTGAAACAGGTTGGTGGCTTCCACCAGAATGTCCATGCCACCATTTTCGTAGGTTTTAAGTACACGGTTTATTTTTACCTCGCAGCCAAATTTTTGAACCCTGCCTTTTTCCATATAAGGTATGCCAAAAGAGGCGTCATTGTTCAGGCAGTCGTCCACCAACTGGCGGTAGCGGTCTTCAAAAATGTACAATTTGGTGGTTTCACCGGGTAAAAGCACCATGTTTAAAGGAAACATCGGAATGGTTAATTGTCGTGTTTTCATAAGCTGATAATTTTTAAATGCAAACACCGTGCTAAACTTGTTTAAGAACTTCCCGGAGATTTTTGTAAAATAGTTTAGCATGGTACTTACTCTACTATACGCACAGTAACGCTCCTTTAGTTGGGTTTAGTACCCACTAATTAGTAACAAATGATTGAACATGCCTTTAACTGATTGAGGCACACAAACCACTGAGTAAATAATATTTTTAGGATTGGCTTATTCCCAGTTTTTTGGCAATGGCTGCAGGCAAAGCTTTTTTGTGAAGCATGATGCTGGTGGTTTTATAAAGCACATAACTTTCGCTGGCGTAAAAATAGCCGCCGCATTCGTTCGACTCTTTGCCCCAACTGTTTTTTACAATGTAATACAGCGTGCCATTTTGGTCTTTTACCGTACCCACAATGTGCATGCCGTGGTCGTCTTGTGTTTCGTAATTATCAAAAGCCTTTTGGCGAATTTGTTGTGTAATGGCCAATTGTTCAACCGGTGTAACAGAAGGGTCTTTCTTTTCAACGTCTTTTAAAATGTTTAAGGGTGTTTTGGGCACAATGGCCAAACCATCGGCGCGCATAAAGGTTTTTTCGCTCACATCTGCACCCCAGGCAAAGGTGTAACCGGTGTTTATGGCATTACTCATCACTTCCTGTAATTCATTTAGTGGCAGATTATAGGTCGTTTGCCAGTTCCAGTTATCCGGAATTTCTAAAACAAACTGACTGTAAAAAGGGTGATGGGTAAAAGAGGTCAAAAACACATAATCGTCGGGATTAAGACCGGTGGCCTGTGCGTAGGTTTTTGGCGTGTAGCTTTTCCCTTTATAGTCAAAAGTTTCGGGTATTTTGCCCAAATACTCATCGCACACGGCGTTAACGGTGTTGTGTAAAAATCCAAAATCAATTTTTTGAGTTTCGTCGAGCGAGGCGGGGATAAGAATGTTTTTAAGTGTGGTTTCCAATAGTTTGTGATTGTGCGGCAGGGCAGGATCTTTTTTTCCGGTGTAAACTTCTTCGGGCACCATGCCATAATCTTTTAAAACCCTTATGGCATCTGGAAATCCACCGCCTTCGGCAAAATTGGTTTTACCGTGCATGCGCACAAAATTATCGGCTTTGAGCGGATACACATTTCTTACCACAAACATTTCGCTGAGGTTAAACTCTTTGCCTTTGCCCATGCGCATCATTTCACTTTCAAAAAATGAAAGGGATGAAAACGACCAACAGGTGCTGGTTTGATTTTGGTTTTGAATGGGCGTGGCTTCCAGATTTTTTACTACCACAAAATTGTATTCACTGTTTTTTTTGTTAGTGCTGGCGGGTTGAGCTGGTGCCAAAAAGGCCAACATTAAAAAGCCTGATAATAGTTTATGGCCGGATATTTTTTTCATGATTTTTGTTGTAATTAATAAGGTAAAGCAAATATCTTATTTCAAAAATGGTAAACAAAATGTAGTGCAATACAAAGTGCACCGAAAAGGCAAAAAAAGTTGTGTGACTAAAAAACGAAAACAAAAAAATAATAAAAAAGGCCAGCAATAGTTTTATGGCAACACCTGTCATTAAGAGTCCGGTAAAATCTTCGGAGTTTTTTTTGGCTACATAAATGAGGTTAAGTACAAAGCAAAAAAGACTGTGATAAATAATACTAGCCGCCCAAAAGTTGGAATTTAGTTTAGCAAAAACAATTAAACCCTGCGAAACCAGTATTGCCAGTATTGTTGGAATTAAAACCGAAACCAAATTTTTGGCCAACATTAGTTTTTTGGATTAATTAAGTCTTTTAAGGTTAAATACAAGGATGCAAAAATGCCCAAAAGGCTCAAAATAATGGTAAAAACCTTTGACTCAATGTTTAAATATTCGTCGAGTTTGATACCTGCCCATACAAAAAGTGCAATTATGGCCCCCATTTGAAAGGCCATGGTACTGTATTTAAAATAGGAGTTAGGCTGTTTTGGAAGCATTCACCATTTCCGGATTATGAACCATGTTTTTTACCTTGGCTCCCATGTTGCAGGAACCATTAAACACGGCACCGGGCTCAATTGCCAACCGGTTGGTTATTATGTCGCCATTAATTTTGGCGGTACTTTTTAAAGCCAGCATTTCGGTTACACTCACTATGCCTTTAACCTCGCCTTCAAGTTCGGCGTTGGTTGAGGTTACGTTGCCTTCGATAAGCCCGTTTGGACCCAACACAAATTTGCCATTGGCAATCAAATTGCCGACTAAATGCCCGTCAATTCTAATATCTCCGGCCGAATTAATGTCGCCATTAATTTTAGTACCCTGACGAATTAAGTTAACTGTAGTTGCATCTACAGACTGATTTTTATTTGAACCCATTCCTAACATATCAAATAGATTTAGCTAAAGTTACGGATTATGATTTTTACAATCAAATTATACCCTAAAAAAAACCTTTATCCCATTATTGTGTTTTGGGAATAAAGACAGTGTTTTTTATAAAAAATGGAGTAAATCTGGCAAAAATCGGTCAAAAAATGGTGTTTTTATACAATAAACACATTAATTTCCTGACGAGTTTTTTTTGTATTTTGTTTCGTAAAACGCTTTATAAGCTTCAAGATTTTTGGTTTTATAGAGCAATGGCATGTTGGCAGCCAAAATTGGGTAAATGCTTACCTCTTCTTTTTTCAGTTCGCCTTTAAACACATCTGGGTCGGCCAGCAGGTTATCGCAATAATTTATTGCATCTTTTGCGTTGGCAAAGGTTTTAACCAAAATCATCTGATTGGTTTTACCAAAAAGGTTGCTGTTTATTTCAAATTTTTTGTCGCCGTAATACACCCCATTAAAAGAACCGATGTTGGTTTTAAGGTCTCCGGTTTTTTTAGAATCGTCGGGGGTAAAAAGCACTACAAAATGTTCCGAATCAAGATTTACAGAAAAGGTGTCGGTATCCAGTTTGGAAACTTCAAGCGTTTTAAACAATTCGGGATTTTTTTGTTTTTTAATTGATAACAAAATTTCATTCGATAAAGGTGTGATATCTGAATTGGGATGTTTTGCAACCAACAATTTAAGGGCATATTCCAGCGAGTCGGCTCCTTTTAAATTTCCTAAACTCATGGCCTTAATAAATTCAAATTTGGGCAGGTAATCGTTTTTGCCATATTTGGCAATGCCTTCGGAAGCGAGTTTGTAAGACGAATTGTAGTTCTTTGCGCTATAAGCCACATAAGTTTCAGAATAAAACTTTTCAGCCTCACTTTTTTGAGTACTAATGGTTTCGGCGTACGAAGGATTTTTAATTAACAAGGTAAACTCACTGTCAGGAAATTCGTTAATGAGTTTGTTTTTATAAAATTCAGCCTTGGGTTCATTTTTTTCGGCTAAATACATGCGGTAAAGCATATAGTATGTGTTGAGCTGGTATTTATTGCCTGGAAAACGTTTATTTAATTCTTCAAACGAAGTAATGGTTTTTTTTGAATTTTGAAGTTCTTCCTTATAAATAGAGCCCATCATGTAATAGGCCTTAATCATTTTATTGCTGCTGGTGGTAAGAGCCGAATCGTTTAAGGGTAAATCCTTCATGTAAAATTCGCGCGACTTAACTGTACTAAGTTTCGTGTTTTTTGCCGGATTTAAACTGTCCACTTTATTGCCTCCATCTGGGTCTTCAACCGATAGTGCTTTGTTACTCCGGCGCCAGTTGTCTTCCAACTTACGGTTGCCCCATTTTTTAGTAAAGTCGGATATACCCAGTGCCACGGTGTTTGGGTTGTAAAAATAAAAGGAGGTACTTTGACCGCCCATACCACCTGGTAATGTAGGCAGGGTGCCAGGTGCGCCGTTATTGGTAGCAGCATTTTTAGCAGCTTCGAGTTCTCTTTGTTTTTTTTCCTCCTCTTCTTTCAGGCGCACAATCAGATTATCCACAAAGCGCTCGCGGTCCGCAGTACTCATGCGTGCAATGCGTTGCAGGCTGTCTTCGCGGCTAATGGTGCGGATGTAGCCAACCAACTCTTCGAGCGTTTTTTTGCGGGCCAAAATGCGCTCGTAATCAGGATGATCTTTTGGTAAGGTAACAACGGCACTGTCGTAATAGGCTTCCGCCGGTTCGTAATTGGTTAAATCAAAATTTATTTCGCCAAGTTTAAGGTACGACGAAGCTTTTTGGTTGGGGTTGCTGATGCTGGTTTGAACCGATTTTTTATAGTAGTTTAATGCCTGAGGCACGTTTTTATCTTTTTCTTCCAACTCGCCGAGGGTGTAAAAAATTACATCGTAGTAGTCTGTATTTTTAAATTCCCTACTCATTTTTAGTAAATCTTTTTTTACCTTTTGCGAGTGCCCTTTGGTATCCATTAATCTTGCCACCCGAATTTTGCTGTAAAACATCATGTCGTAAGAAGCTGGTTTTAGGGCAATGGTTTTTCGGTAATACAACATGGCGCGGCTGTAGTTTTTTTGCTGTTCGAGCAATTGGGCAATAATAAAGCAATAGCGGGCACGATCCTTTCGCGGCAGGCCAAGTAAAGGAGTGCTGTTGCGTGTGGCTTCCATCAAGCGGGCAATGGCCTCGCTGGTTTGACCGCGACGTAAATAATAATCTGCTTCAACTGCAGGCAGTTCTTTTTTAATGTGGAGTGGAAGATTTTTTTCGTTTTTAAGGAGGCTAAGAAACGGGTCGGAAGCGGTAATGGAACCAATTTCGTTGTTGGATTTAATGAGCCACAGCATGGCATCGAATTTGTCTTTCGACTTGTTATAAGTTCGGATGACATATTCAAACGATTCAATGCCGTTAAAGTATTCGCGTTTATAAAAATGAGCCACACCAATGTTAATCCAGTTATTGTCTATCCACCTGCCTGCGCTTGGCACCTCGGCACCATTACCGTCTTTAATGGCGTGCTTTTGAATGCACAATGATGATTTTTTTATCGCACGGTCAAATTCTGCAAATGTGCTTTTGGCTTTATCTGCACCCGGATAAATAAATACTGGCAACACCCTGTCAAAGTTTTCCTTGTTGGCTTTTTCTATTTTGTAAATGCCATCGCTAATGGCTTCGTTGGAATAGTAATAGCCGTTGTAGCGAGCGGTAAGGTTATGGTAGCCGCGGCTTACAAAGGTGTTTTTTTTGGTACTGCAGGACAGGAGAAAGCCTATGGGCAGCAAAAAAAGGAATATGCGATTTAAAGGCACTGTTTACTGTAACGTTGAGAAACTAAATTTAGTGTGTTTTTTTGAGTGAAAAAAATCAATTCAACTCAATGTCAAATTGCACCAGCTCAATAAACTCGCGCACCCTTTCCGAAACGTTTGATTTTTTGAGGCCGATGAGGCGTTCGGTTCCAAAGCGTTCAACAGTAAAACTGGCCATTGCAGAGCCGTAAATAATAGCGCGTTTCATGTTATCGAAGCTAATGTCGCGGGTACTGGCCAGATAACCAATAAATCCACCGGCAAAGCTATCGCCTGCACCGGTTGGGTCAAACACTTCTTCGAGTGGCAGGGCTGGTGCAAAAAACACTTCATCCTTATTAAACAACAGGGCGCCGTGTTCGCCTTTTTTAATTACCAGGGCTTTAGGGCCCATGGCCAGAATTTTTTGTGCGGCTTTTACTAATGAGTATTCGCCTGATAATTGGCGGGCTTCCGAATCGTTGATGGTTAACACATCAATCATGGCAATGGTTTTTTTAAGATCGTCCATGGCCACATCCATCCAAAAATTCATGGTATCGAGTACAATTAATTTTGGGCGTTTACTCATTTGATTGATAACGCTCATTTGCACGGCAGGTACCAGGTTGCCGAGCATTAAAAATTCGCATTCCTGCGCTGCGGCAGGTACTACCGGTTTAAAATCGGCCAGCACATTGAGTTGTGTATCGAGTGTATCGCGGGTATTAAGATCGTTATGGTATTTACCACTCCAAAAAAATGATTTTTCTCCTTTTTTAATTTGTAAACCATCCAGGTTTACGCCTTGCGAACTGAGTGTATTTAAAAAATCCTGTGGAAAGTCGTCGCCGATAACCGACACCAAATGCATGTTTTGTGTGAAGTAAGAAGCGGCGAGTGCAATGTAAGAAGCGGCTCCGCCAACTATTTTATCTGTTTTTCCGAAAGGTGTTTCAATGGCATCAAATGCAACTGTACCAACTACTAATAAACTCATTTTTAATTTTTTTTGTAAAGATATTGTTTATTTGGAAAATCTGATGTAATTTTGCCACCCTAATCAGAAATTCCTCCTTAGCTCAGCTGGTTAGAGCACGTGACTGTTAATCACGGGGTCCCTGGTTCGAGCCCAGGAGGGGGAGCAAAAAAAGACCGCAATAGCGGTCTTTTTTGTTTGGTGATGTTTGCTAATTATTTCACCGTCCACTTAAATAATTTTGCCGTTGTCACTTATACAAACTGGTAAGGCCTTTTGTAAAGACATGCGTTTAAATGCATTCAAGGTAAACCTGTGATGGGAAATTCATAAATATCTGATGCAGGTTGCCAGGTAAACCGGTATGTTAACACCAAACATGTCAAGCTTTTATTAGAAGCCAGAGCAGAGAAAAAAAATGAAAATCTAAAATAGATTTATTTTACAAATCTTCTTCTTCAATATCAATGAGTGGTTTCTCAATGATTTCGTTTTTGAGTGATTTGCGGTGGATGGAAAGCAAAATTGCCGGAAGCAAAATTAAATTGGTAAACATGCTCAACAAAAGAGTGAGTGATACCAGAACGCCCAGAGCCACGGTGCCTCCAAAGCTCGAAGCGGCAAAAATGGCAAAACCACAAAACAAAATAATGCTGGTGTAAATCATGCTCAGGCCGGTGTCGTGTATGGCTGCCGAAATGGCTTCTGCCGCAGTTCTTCCTTTCTTCTTTAGTTCCTGTCGGTATTTGGTGAGGAAATAGATGGTGCCGTCGCTGGATATACCAAAGGCAATGCTAAATATTAAAATGGTGGAAGGTTTAAAACGAATGTCTAAAAAGCCCATAACTCCTGCTGTAATTACCAATGGAATAAGGCAAGGCAGTTTGGAAAGAATAATAATGCGCACCGAACGGAACAGGGCAATGCCTACAATGGCAATTAAAATAATCTCAATTACCAAACTTTCGAGCAGGTTAGATAGCAGGTAATCGTTGCTCTTTAAAAACACCAGGCTGTGGCCGGTTAAACTTACCTTGTAGTCCTGAGGTTCTAAAATCGAATCTATGCGAGGTCTTAACTCCTTCACTAACTCTTTCATCTTTTTAGAACCAATGTCGGAGGCTTGATAACTAACACGGGTAATTTGTTTGGTGCTGTCTATAAAACTTTTCAGTTTGGTATTTTGTCCGCCACTCAACGAACCCGAAAATTCGGACAAGGTTTTTAAATCATCTACCCCCGGTAGCTTGTAAAATTTGGCGTTGCCGCCCTTGTAAGCCTGGTACGAAAATTTAACAGCCTCTACTATTGAAACGGGTTTGGATAGTTGCGGATAATCGGCCAACATGTTTTGCAGGCGCTTTATTTTATAAAGTGTTTTGGCATTGTTTTTAAAGAGACCATTCGGCTCCTTACTGTCTATCGAAATCTCGAAAGGCAAAACACCCTTAAAATTTTTCTCAAAAAAGTGAAGGTCGTTATACACCGGATCTTTTTCCGGTAAATCGTCCACCACATAACCATTCATGTCAATGTAGGTCATTCCCCAAAAAGAAATAAGTGTTAACGCAGCAGTGGTTAGGTATATACCCATACGACGCTTTTGTACCAATCCATCAATAATATTAAGGGCACCGTTAATTCGTTTACCGTCCTGATGGCGTGTGTGTTTGTCTTTTGGCGAAGGCAATAAATTTAAAATAATGGGTATTAAAATGAGCGTAATAAAATAAGTGGCCATTACACTTATGGCGGCCACAACACCAAATTCCACCAGCATCGTACTTTTTGTAAAATACAACACGCCAAAACCAATGGCTGTGGTAATGTTTGCTAAAAATAAAGTAATACCAATGGTTTCAATAGTACGTGTAAGGGCTTTTATTTTGTTGCCGTGCGAAGAGAATTCGGATTGGTATTTGTTAATAAGGAAAATACAATTGGGTAAACCAATCACCATAATTAAGGGGGCAATTAAACCCGACAGAACGGTGATTTTGTAACCAAAAAGTTCCATGATACCTATTGACCAAAGCACGCCAATTACTACAACAATCAGCGAGAAAAATACAGTTGTGAATGTTCGGAAAAACAACCATAAAATAAGTGCGGTAACACAAATGGCCAAAATCAAAAACAAGGTCATTTCGCTCGATACTTTGGTCATAAGCTGCGCGCGAATATATGGCATGCCCGAATAGTGCATCTCCACCTGATGCTTGGTGGCAAAGGCATCGCCCAGTTGGCGTATTTCCTTTACCATATCAATGCGGCGTTTAGAGTCCAGGTCTTTTTTTGTAAAAGTTATGGCTACCAGATTGGCACCGGTTTCTTTGTTATAGATAATGCCTTCGTAAAACGGCAAACTCATTACCATTTTTTTAAGACTGTCCACTTCCTGCTGACTGGTAATTGGGTTTTTAATCAGTGGAACTAAATCAAATTTATTAAGGCTATCGTTGCGCACCATGCGGTACATGGTTGGCACCGAAAGAATTTCTTTAACGCCCTGAATTTTTTTGAGTTCGAGGTTAAGTTTATGCCAGTCAGAAAATTTATCGAGCTGATACAGGTTTTGATCAGCAAAGCCCATCACCATTACACTACCATCTTCGCCAAATTGTTTTTTAAACTTTTGGTATTCTATAAAAGTGCTGTCGTCGTCGGGTAAAATTTTTGCAAACTCATAAGATAGTTGCATTTTAAAGGCCTCATAACCCATAAAAACCGTGAGCAATAGCACGCCCAAAGTAAAAATGAGTTTATTTCTTAATAAAATGCCGGAAAAATATTTCCACATAATTTTGTTCGTTTAATCTATACAAGCGTCAGGCTCAAACGCTAAAAATTTGAACCATTTTCGTTTAGTGCGGCAAAGATACATTATTCTGTCACATTAAGCCTCCAAAAAACAGTCCAACACCTCAATTTGCAAAACAGGCACTTTACCGATTTAATGATACTAAGTTTTAGAGGAAATAACAAGTGGAAAATGCGTTTAAGTGATGATGGCAGCATTCAAGCGAACTCCGCTAATGCCAAAGTCTTTATTTACACTGTTTTTATCACATCGATTAATATCCGGTTTTGCCATTACTTGAAGAGGAAACTTTGTATATTTGTTTGCATTGGCTCTAATGCCATAGAAAAAGAGATTAATTCGTAACAAATTACTAATGAAAAATAAATTCTTACAGCTTATCCTGTTAATGTTTGTTGGCTCGGTTTATGCACAGCAAACCGGCGATACCATTTTTGTTAAAGCCTTCAAATACGGCAGCACCACACGTGATTCGGTAATTAATTTTCCAGGGGGCAATCTCACTTTCGAGAAAATAATTATGAAGTACAACATGCGTTGTAAAAATAATTTAATTTCTACACAGGCCGCGCCTAATCAGGGTTGTGGCGAGTGGGATTATTCATGCAATACCTACGTTGTGGATTCGTCTAAAATAGAAAACGCCCTGAACAATGCCCCCAATTATTTGATTTCCAATTTTACAGGTAGTGTTTTTCCATTTACCAATCAGCCGGTTTTTGATTATTATAACTTTACACAAAACAATGTGGTGCTAAACAGCATCATTTCCGAAACACAATATACGCTTGGAACCGGAGCCACCGCTGCTCCAAATGTTTTAAAAGCCAACGAACGTTCGGGCAGGTCGCTGCTTTTGTTTACCGCCGCAGAACTTGGCGCGGCCGGTTTTACCGCCGGAAATATTGATGGTTTTATTTTAAATGTGGCCAACGCCGGGGGAGGGGTTAATTTTTTTAAAGTGGGCGTTCAACATACCACGCTCACAGTTCTAAATGCCGCAACAGTAACCACCACAGGTTTTACCAATGTTTATAACAGTAATTATACATTTGTGGCCGGTAACAACCGCCTTCAGTTTTACAATCCCTTTGTTTGGAATGGAACCAGTAATCTATTAATTGACCTTTCGTTTACTAACACCAACCCCAATAGCCCAATAATTTTTAACGGCAGCAATGGCACGGCAATTAATGCTTTGTTTTCAAAAAATAATTATGCAGTTGATCTCGCGGCATTGGGCCATATAAATCTTTCGGCTCCTTCATTTTCGAGTATTACCAACGAAATTACCGTGTCGTTTTGGGCACATGGCAATGCCGCAATGTTACCGGCCAACACTACCATGTTATATGGTTATGGTGCCAATACCAATCAACGCAATTTTAATTTGCATTTGCCCTGGGGCGATAATAATATGTATTTTGATTGTGGTTATGCCAGTGGAGGATTTGACCGAATTAATAAAGCAGCTACAGCGGCAGAACAGGGTGGGCAATGGAATCACTGGGCATTTACCAAAAATGCCACCACCGGTGCAATGACCATTTATTTAAACGGAGTTCTTTGGCATTCTGGTTCAGCACTTACCAAACCTATGTCAATCTTAACTATGATTTTAGGTAAAGACCCATCCTTAAATAATAACTGGAAGGGAAAACTGAATGAGTTAACCATTTGGAATAAGGCCCTGGCTTTGAGCGATATTCAGAACTGGATGAATAAAACAGTGGATAATTCGCACCCGTTTTATAACAATTTAGTAGCCTATTATAAACTCGATGAAGGGGCCGGTTTAACCATTGCCGACTCGCGCAATAACCTAAATCTTAACGGGGTTAATTTGCAATGGACTTACGACAGGGGAAATAAATTAAACCGTTTATTCAGTGAAACCACCATCAGACCCAACATTACTTTTTGCAGAGGGAATTATGTTATGAGCACCAATACCCTCACGGTAAAAGATTCAGTTCAACGTTATCCCAATAATGTAAATCAGTATTCAATCACATCCAATGCCACTGTTACACCATTTACCGATGATTTGGTAAGTCTGGTTTCTACACAAACACTTTATCTGGCCAATTCATCCAATGTGTATAATGGCGATACCGGAGTTCTTACAGGTACATTGGCGGTGGTAGCTTCAGGAAGTTTGAACATTGTTAATTTGCCATATTTCAAACGTTATCCATTTTACAACGAAATAATGTCGTTTGTAACACCTTATGGCAAAGGACTTGATTTGGGGCTCAAAGGTAAGTCGTGGTATTTTGATGTGAGTGATTTTGCACCGGTATTAAAAAACAAAAAAAGATTATTAATGACTTTGGGTGGCGAAAATCAGGAGCAAATGGATGTGGATTTTTGGTTTATAGTAGGTACGCCTCCAAAAACCGTTTTACAATTTGATCAACTGTGGCAGGGTGCTCCCCGCATTGGAGGTGTGGCCATTGCCAACATTAACAATGATTCTAGGTTCTCCGTATTAACCCAAAGTATTTTATCTGGTGCACAAAGTTTTAAACTGCGTTCCACCATTACAGGTCATGGCTCGCAGGGCGAATTTAGTCAGAATGGCGGATTAATAAATCACAACTTTAATGTTGCGGGCGGTGCTCCGGAGTTTACCTGGCAAATCACGCAGGTGTGCTCCACCAATCCCATTGTAGCGCAGGGTGGTACCTGGATTTACCCACGTCAGGGCTGGTGCCCGGGCCAGGCTTCACTTTTAAAAGAATTTAATCTTACACCCTACATCACACCCGGAAACACGGTAACATTGGATTATGGTTGCTCCAATCCACCCAATCCTTCGGGCGACTACCGTTACATTGTGGCCAATCAGTTAGTGTCTTACGGTGCCGCCAACCAAACGCTGGATGCCAGGGTGGAAGAGGTGTTGCAACCAAGCGACAGGGTATTGTATTCCAAAACCAATCCTATCTGTTCTAATCCTGTAATCGTTATCAGAAACACCGGTTCAACCGCTTTAACCAGTGCCGAAATTGATTATTGGGTAAACAATGCTCCAACCAAAGAAACCTATACCTGGACAGGTAATCTGGCTTTTATGGACACGGCTGTGGTGACCTTACCAATAAACAGTTTGTGGCAGTATGGCACGTTGACCAGCGGCAATAAATTTCACGTAGATGTGAAAAAGGCCAACGCCGCGGTGGATAATTATACCTATAATAACATTTACACGTCGGCATTTGATGTGCCACCTGCTATTAGCAATTCTTTTAGCATTGTGTTTAAAACCAACAACAATCCTTTAGAAACCACCTACATTTTAACGGATGATTTGGGTAATATTGCCG
>JADLED010000268.1 GCA_020846335.1 Bacteroidia bacterium | reverse complement strand
TGCCGCAAATATTTAAGTTTCGACCTATTGGGTGGTGCCTTATGGATTGGGGGTTTAACCACAGCCGGTTATTTATTGGGCGAGGTTGATTTTATCCGCAAACATGTGGATTTGGTGTGCCTCGGCATTATACTGGTTTCGGTATTGCCAATCATTTTTGGGTATTTAAAATCAAGAACTCAAAAAGCAAAATAATATTTAAAACAACTCCTACACTTAGACGGCTTCAAACCAAGTGTAACCGTTTTTTTTGCCCCCTATGGTTAATTATGTGATAGTAGCATCTACATTGGTTATTATTTCATCTAACTTTTGCCGGTTTTTGCTTTTTAAATCAGTTTTTTTTTTAGTTTTACACAAATTAAAATTCAACCTATGAAGAAATTAAAATTCATCCCATTAGCCTTGGCCATGACCATGCTACTGGGGTCGTGCGTAATTGCAAGTTACCACACCACCACTGGCAACCCAATCGGTAAAAAAGAAGGGTTTGTAAAATCGAAAAATTTAGGCAGCTCAGATGCCGGAATTGGTGCCGCCGCAAAAAAAGGAGGCATTACAAAAATTGGTTCGGTAGATGTGAAAATCTACTCTAATGGTAAAATATCAGTAAAAGTAACAGGAGAATAAACCATGAAAAAAATTATCACCATCGTAAGCACAATTGCTGTAGCAGCAGTTATTACATCATGTTCAATGACCTTTCCAGTTTCGGTTTCTGCCGCGCCTATTGGTAACAAAGTTGGCATTTCCAAAACAACCGTTTTATTCGGTGCCTGGCAGGTAAACAAAAATTTTGGTATTGCCGAAGCTGCACATAATGGGAAAATAGTTGGTGGAGTTGCCACAGTTGATATGAAGGTAACGAACTACATTCTTTTCCAGAAAAAAGAACTTATTGTTACTGCAACCAATTAATTTATTTTAAAAATTTACACTATGAAAAAATTAGTATTAATAAGCAAAGTACTGGTGTTATCACTGGTTATGGCCTCATGTACCCGAGTTTATCCTGGAATGGTTACCACAGCGGCCTCAGTTAAGGAGGGTATTGCCAAGAAAAAAGTATGGTTTGGTATTGCCATGAACGTTGACGTAAGTTTAGCAACTGCCGCCAAAAACGGTGGCATTACAAAAATAGCCACCGTAGATTACGGTGTTAAGGGTGGTTTATTTTCTAAAACTTACTTCGTAAAAGTAACAGGAGAATAAAATAAACCTTCACAGATATTAAAATGGCCGGGTACAAACCGGCCATTTTTTTTAAGAAAGTACTCAAACCAAAATTGTTAATATATACCGTTTTCGCACTAAATTTTGTAGATTTACCAATCAACGTAGTTAAATCAACATGAAAAAACTCATTCTTTTTACACTCGTAGTTTTAAGTCAATACTTAATTAGTCAAAATGACACCATCTACGTAAATGGTGTTCCAAAAATTACCAAAAGAAATTCAGCCGGAAGTTTAGAGCCGCAAAGCCCGCTTAAAAAAGATGACTATTTATACGAAATTTCTTTTGGCGTTCCATTTAACCCAACGCAAGAAGCAAGTATCTTTGGCATCGGAGCCGTTGGCAATACTTCAAACATAGTAAACAAAAAAAACCTTCATCATATTTGCGCCAATGCCGACTATCAACTTAACGAAGAATACAGTGTAGGGTTGGAATTAACTTATGCACAAAGTCAGTTTACCTACAAACGGCAATATTATACAGGTGGTACTGGTGGAGTAAAAGATTCTACCTACACCATGAAGGCTTCCAAAATCCGTTTTTTGGCCAAAATGAGTTACCATTTTAACATCAGCGAAAAATTCGACGCATTTTTGATTGGTGGTTTTGGATACAAACAATTTAAGTATTCAACCAACGATTCTTACTTTAATTCCTTAAACCTTTCAGGCGATGTGCTCCCACTTGCAATCCGAATAGGCATTGGTGGTCGCTTTTTTATTAGCAAGGATGTGGCCATTCATGTCGAAGGTGGCGTGGGTGGGCCACTTATGCAAATTGGTTTAAGTTACAAAATGCACTAAGTAATTACTCAAATAATCCTCCACTTTATTACACCATTTATTTTCAATCCATTTTTATCAATCACACACTAACAGAGCCAATAAAACCATACTTTAACATGAAAAAACTTCTACTACTTGCCTGCCTGCTTTTTAATCTTTCCCATTTTTATTCGCAAGACCTTGATCTAAAATGGAGCGAACAATTTCAATACGACAATAAACTCGATGGTTTTTTTGATGCATTTATTGGCACTAACAATAATCTGATTTACGCCAAATTCACCAACCTTGCCCTTTCGCCTAAAAAACAAAACAAAAAAATTAAACTGATTGCCTTCGATAAAAACACCATGAAAAAAGTGTCGGAGGTTGAGCTGAAAGGTTACGACGATAAAAACAACGATAAGGATTATTACAAAACAATTATTCTCAACGATATTATTTATGTGATTTGGACCCAACAATCTAAACACACGGTGGAGGTATTAGCACAGTCTTTTGATACCAAATTGAAAAAAATTGCCAAAACCAGTAAAATTTATGAAATAAATGCTGGTAAAAATGGCTACGATAATTTGGTGGTAATTGCCAATCCCAAAGTAAACAGCAAACTTCTTGTTCTAAAGGAATTTGAAGCCGGTAAAGACGAAAGCAATCTTAAAATTGAATACAAAATTATTAACCCCGACTTTTCTTCCAACTCTTCAAAGCAAATTAAGTTACCCATTTTGGTTAGTAAAAAACGTAAAGGCCTGTTCCGCTCTTCCGACTCCTTTAATAATAATATTTGTACTTACGAATACGGAGAAGATGGAAATTTATACATTCAGGACATGGTGCGCCTGAACGAGGACGAAAAAAAATTACTCAAAAAGGGAGAAGCCTCTGTGTATCCACACATTATTCAGGTTAAGCCGGAAAATGGCAACATACAAGAATACCGCCTCAAATTTCCTAAGAAAAACACGTTTAACTATTCTTCCAAAATTACTTCTTCAGGCGTTAAATTGTACGGCTTTTTTAGTGATTTGGATAAAGACGAAAAAGGAAGAGACACACACGGTTTATTTTTAATTACACTCGACAACAATGATTTTAGTAAGAACGATAAAAAATTCTCCTACTTCAGTAAATCATTCCTCGACCAGTTATACGCGGCCGATAAAGAAAATCAAAAAAGAGGCAGCGGTTTATTTAAAAGCAAAAAAGACAAGGCTTCAGACGATGAGAGTATCGACGATAATTACATCATTGAACAGGTTTTACCCGACGGCAAAGACATCGTGTTGTTTTGTTCCATTATGCGCAATTGGTCGCGAACCGTTTGCAACTCAAGCCCAAATGGCGGAACCTCTTGCAACACCTACTATTATTGTACCAAAAGCAACGTTACAGCATTTAAGCTCAACGACGAAGGCGATATTTTATGGGCAAAAAATCTCGATCGCCAAATCACCTATAACCGTTGGAACGTTTACGATTTAAACGTGGTTAAAGGCGCTAAAGGTTATTGTGTGGTGTATGGTTCGGCCTATCAGATTAATGCCAAGGATAAAAACCGGCGTTCAGTTAAAAAAGGCCGTCAGCAAATAGACCGCTTTGAATACGCCGTATTTTCTGATAGAAACGGTGAATATAAAAAAGCGGAGTATCAGGTAAACAAATTGAACGTTAAGAAAAAAGATGCCAAATTTGTGAAACAAGACAACATTTTTTGACTCGATAAAAAAATGTACGTTAACTGCGACCGTGCTAAAATGAAACCCTGGGTGTATGCAACCTGCCTGTGCCCCCCGGTTTTTTATGTTTTCCTGTTTAGTGGCAACAGCCGAAAGGGCTCCGGCTACCTGGGTTCTATAAGCCCCGTAAACTAAGCGGGTACTTAGTCAGTAAATTTTTTAATTTAAGCTCGCACTTATTGGCGAGCTTATTTTTTTGTTGGGCCTCTTTTTCTTCAAACGTTTTTTGCGTGAGTTTTACATTGCCACTGTAAAATTTAAGGCCTACCCCGCTTCCCCACAAAACCGCGTTAATGTAAAGCCCATACTGCACCAGTTGATACACCCCGTAAGCCGACCCACCCACCAGTGCCAACGACACCAAACCCTTTAATGCTCTGCCATTCATGGCGGTGCCCGAACCCGGCACTATCAGCGAACTTATCAGGTAAAAATTTTTGTGTTTTCTGTTATACAGGGCCACTTCTGCAAAGCATTCCAAATCTTTAAACTGCCCGTCGGTTTTACTTAGTTTTTTTATGACCCGGTTTACTTTAACACTGTCGCTGTATTTATACACCAACACCTTAAGCAATTCGGCATTCAACGAGCTGTCCGCAGTGGCTTTTAAATACTCTTCAAGGTACAAGGCGCTGTATTCCGATTGATTGTTAAGATAAGAAACAAGTGTGGCGTTCCACAAAAAAATTTTCTTTTGTTGTGCATCCAACAACAAATTATATTTCAGGCGCTTGTGTTCTTCAAACAGGGCCTCACCCGTGTAGCCGTTTTTCAGGTAGTAATTAATTTTTTGATGTAAAATACCTTGTTTTAAAGTATCGTTGCTGCATTTAAAATAGCGGTACTCATAAGCCAACAGGCTATCTGCCAACGGTGCCTGTGCCTGCAGCAATACAGAGCACAAAATAAGCAACACACTAATTATAATACCCCGCAGCATTGGCAATAAATTGTTTTTTTCGTTCTTTGCGTAAATCCACAATGGCTCTGTATCCCCCGTAAACATTCGAGAGATAAAAAATTGCAAAGGCGCTTGCATTAATTATTGTGAGTGGATGCCTAATACCAAGTTTACCGGCGCTTTCCCAGGTTTGAAGGGCGTAACTGCCATTTAGCACAAATGCCATCAATGCCGATTTGGGTTTTCCGGCATACCATTTACCCAAGCCCGGCACCACGGTAGATAAGGCAGCTCCTAAAACCGGTTTTTTGCCACACACTTTTTTGTAACTTAAAAATGGTTTCTGCAATTCCGGCACCAGCTCCTTTTCGTTAAAGGCAAGTGGCTCGGTGGTGGCCATGTAAATGGCTTCAAAATACTTTTTTGCTTTGGTATTTTCCTGGTTAACCATAGAGGCAAACCACGCGTCCTGAAAAATTGGTTTGCTCTGCAGCAAAATTAATTTGCTGGCACTTGCAATAAATTCCTGATCGTTAAAACACAGGTTTTTGCTTTGTGTGTAATTAGTGAGCAGCAACGAGTCGTTAAAATATTGCAGATAATATTTTGCTTTGTAGTAATGCAGCGAATCAAACGGTACCGTAAAACTGTTGAGGTAAGCCCGGTGCTCGGCCTGCAGCTTATTAGTGGCCAGATGTTTTACAAAACGCGCATCTATCTGTGCGTGGCAGGCTGCAACATAAAAAAATACAATAAGGTAATTATTAATCTTCTTTATCAAGGCCGTTAATTATTTTGTTGCCGTTGATAAACAATTGCGGATGCTCGTAAATGGCACCCGGGTGGCATTCCGACAGTTGATTGAAGCCGCGCAAAGTGCCAATTATAAAACCATGATGTTGTATGCACAGTTTGGTATATTCAGAGCAACTGATTTGGTACGAGCAATTGGCCTGTATTTGTTCCGAAACCAAATTTTGATACAGATAAAGCAAACCTGCTCCCGCGTAATTTAAAGGATTGTAGGCCGCATACTTTTTTTTAAACCGGAGCAATTTTCTTGTTTTGGTTTTTTCAATCTTATAGGGTTCAAACGAAACTTTTAGCAGTTCATCGTTCACCGGCCTATCCTGACCACGCCCCAACAGCGAAGCCAAAAAAAAGATTAACAGCAGTTTTTGGCACATCAGACTTATGCGGTGTTACATTTTATTTTATCTTTTTTTAATGCCGGCTATTTCCACCTTTAAACCGCGCAGCATATTCATAATGCTATCCAGATTAAGCTCGTTGTCATCATACTGGTTCATATTAATACAGCAGGTGTATTCCCACAGCTCCAGCACCTCGTTGGCTTTTACTTTGTAGGGTTGATAAATTTTATTGTCGGAATGCAGCTCAAAAGCGGCTTCCTTTTTATTAAAATTCATAATGCGTTTATAGGATAGCCCATCGTCTTTGGTAACCACTACATAAGTGTGGCCAATTTTTACATCTTCCAAACGCTCAATAAATTTTCCAATTACAAACGAGCCTTCTTTGATTGGCGGCATGCTATCGCCTTTAATAGGAAAAGCACGGTGCTTGCCGGTTGGTAAAAACGGCAGTTTCATTTGCGGCAGTTTTTCGATGTAGTCGGGATCGGCATAACCTCTTAAATAACCGGCCGATGCTTTTAGCGGAATAAGTTCCACCATGTCATTCCCATCGTTGTCTAAAAGTATTGGAAACAAAATGCGGTTCTTTCCAACTTTCATCAAACCATCCAGATTTGTTTTTTTTAAATCGCCGCGCACCAGGGCATCAATGGCAATGTGAAAATATTCCGACAACCTTATAAGAAGGTCTATTGGCGGCTCATTTCGGGCTTCCTCGTAGCCTCCAATGCGTGAGCGCGTAATTTTTAACTCATCGGCAAGTTGTTCCTGCGAGAGACCTTTTAACTGGCGTACAACACGAAGGTTGGATGAAATTTTACTCATTGCTACAATTTATAGTTTAAAATTACTATTAATTGTAGTTATTTACAAATCTTTTAAAAAAAGAATTCGGCTTGTTTTTACCAAACCTCTACCAATTCTTCTTCCAAAGAATGTAACCAGCGGCTGGCTTCGCGTTCGGTATTAAAAATTTTAAAGGGCTTTAAAGGTTTATTCAATTTCAGATAAATATTAGCAGTAATGCGTTGCGTGAGCGATTTAACCACCAAGGCTTCGGCAAACGAGTAACGTAAGCCACCATCGCTTGCCGCAAAATCAACGGCTTCTTTGGTAAACTGACTTACCTCGCCGGCCACCACCATTACCAGGCTTTCCTGACCCTTGGCCACAACACCAATGGCGTCGTTCAATTCCCGGGCTTCGGCTCTGCCAATAATACGGTTGCCAAGCACTTCAACACGCACCAGTTTTGTGTCAAAAATCTGAACCTTGGCATACTTCAACGTTATTTCCTGTAACAATACCATACCACAATTATAAAAAATAGGTTTCGACGAAAGGTTTAAAGTTATCGACAAAACTAACATTTTATTAAATAAATAAAAATGTAGGTAGAGATATTATTTCCAGCCTAAACTTCCGAAAAAAGGAAAAACCGGCCATTAAAAGCCGAAAAAAAACACCATACGCTTTCGTTTCAAATCCGCACAAAATCTGCCATTCCAGCTACTTTCAGGGTCTTTGGTGCAACCGGCTTTTATAAGGAAAAAGTTTTAGAACCTTAAAAAATTGGTTGGTGTAAGATGCCCATTTATGAAAATTTCTTTTGTTAATTTTTTGAAGATTATAGAAATTAAGTATTTTACATGATATAATTTATATATTTACTCTTTGGTTACCTGATTCACTGTTACCACTTCCATCACTTCTAAAATTTACTCACGCATGAAAAAAAATTACATGAAAAAAAATTACTTAGCCAGTTTAACGGCCATGAGTTTGCTTTCGCTAACCAGTTTGGCGCAAATTACGCAAACGTTCAGCTACACAGGCAGCACCGCCACATTTACGGTTCCTTCCTGTGTTAGTCAAATGTCTATTGACATGCGCGGTGCACAGGGTGCAAACGCGATTGATAAATTAACCACCAACTCAACGGGCGGTTTGGGCGGAAGGGTAACCGGTGTTTTATCGGTAACTCCAGGCCAGGTGTTTTATATTAATGTTGGTGAACAGGGTGGCACTACCGGTGGCGGCGCTTTTAACGGCGGCGGTCATGGCGGACTATCAAGCGCAGGTGGTGGATGTAGCGGTGGTTATGCCGGCGGTGGCGGTGGCGCAACCGATATGCGTTTGGGCGGTACCGCTCTCGCTAACAGAGTTATTGTAGCCGGTGGCGGTGGCGGTTCAGGTCGCGATTATTGCAATGGTAGTTGTGTGCCTTGTGGTTGCGGCGGAAGCGGCGGCGCAGGTGGCGGTTTAATCGGTAACAATGGTGTGGCAGC
>JADLED010000267.1 GCA_020846335.1 Bacteroidia bacterium | reverse complement strand
GAAAATGAATTCAAAAAAAGCAATAAGGAGTACGGTTTTTAAAGTTCCTTCATCAGCACCTTGTAAAGTTGTATCATGCCTTCCACATCCTTTTTATGAACTTTTTCATCTGGCGTGTGAACATTTTCTTCGGCAGCACCAATAAAGCACCAGTCCCAGGGATTAGCGGCCATTTGCAATTCCTTGGCATCACTGCCACCGCTGCCTTCTATTTCCAACTGATAGGCACAATTGTTTTTATTGGCAATGGCAATAATCCTGTTAATGTAGGAGCGTCGGGGTATTAAGCTATCACGCATACTTATTACCGGGCCTTTGGCATAATGCACTCCATCAGATATCCACGAAATATCAGAAATTAAAGCCTGTGTAATTTTGTATTTGTCGTAAAGAAATTTTTGAAGGTAGGATACACTTCCGCCTCCGTGTTCTTCCCATGTACTAAATACAATGGCGCCGTCTTTAATTGTTTCGGCCAGTTTCAGGGCATTGTAAACTCCCAGGCGATTGTCCATGTAACAACATTGAATGTACTCTTTGTCTTCCCGCCAATCTGCCTTAAACACCAGTTCGGTGCCCCGTTCAAAATCGCGCTGGGCTTTGTATTCAATGCTTCGTCCGTGCTTTTTATCTTCACGCACAATCAATTCTGCTTCCTGTGTGCCTTTACTATCAGTGCCAAGTAAGCTAAACCCGGTTTGTGTTAACGGTCCGCCAATCTTAACCAATTGTTTTCCGTAGCGAACGGTAAAGCCAATGCTATCCATGTGCGCAAACACCGCAGTTCGTGGTTTACCAAACACTAGAATAATATTATCCTGAAAGCCCTTGCCATGAATTATTTTGGGCTTGTGTTTCCACTTAGTTTGGTTTGCTTTTATATAGGCCAAAACAAATTCCTTCATAGCCACTTCGTTTCCGCTTGGCGCATGAATGGCACACATCTGTTTTAATAAGCCGTATTCACTATTCTGTTTTTTTGTCATCTTACATTTATTTTGTTTGAAGAAATTTTAATTGAACCTTATAAAGGTCGGCGAATTTTTTCTCAAGAGCCTCCGAAACCTGTTTTTTAATTTGAAAAATTATTTCCTGCTTGCTGTTATAGTCGTTCGAAATTATTTTTGCGCCAAATTCTTTTAATACGCGCATAACAGCTCCCTGCTCCATCGCATCAAATTCAACCTGGTATTCATTCAATACAAAATGCTCTTCAATTATCGCATTGGCAATGGCATCGGCGGCTGCACATTTGTAGGCATTTATCAAACCGTTTACTCCCAGCAATGTACCGCCAAAATACCGTACCACCACAATTAAAACGTGGTTTAGGTTATTTATTTGAATTTGATTTAAAATGGGTTTACCTGCGCTGCCCGATGGTTCGCCGTCGTCGTTAGCCCTGCTGTTATCGCTTGTTGGGTCTAACTTCCAGGCATAACAGTGGTGCCTTGCCGAAGGGTGTTCGCGCCGCAATTGCATTAAACACTCTTTTATTTCATCCTCCGAATAAACCGGAAAGGCATATCCCAGAAATTTGGAGCCACGGTCTTTAAAGATGCCTTCGGAAGGTTTGGTTATTTTAAAATATGAATTTATTTCAGACATGCGTTCCAACAAAAGTAAGCCTATTGGCGGCAAATAAAAATCCCCTCCGGCAATCAAGAGGGGATTTAAAAAAACTAAGTTTAAGTGCTTATCTCAAATAAAGCATTTCCCTGTATTTTGGCAATGGCCAGGTGGCATCGTCCACAATGTTTTCGAGTTTATCCACATTGTAGCGAATGGTGTCAAAAAACGGTTTCACCTTATCGCAATAAGCGTGTGCCTGTTTTTTGGCGCTGTCTAAATTGTTTGCCTTTTTGCGTTCGTTGGTCATCGAGTCTGATGCATTCTTAATAATTGTTATGCGTTCACTTATTTCTCTTATTAAAGAAATCTGTGTTTCTGATGCTTTCTTAAAATCAGCAGCACTCAAAATATTTTTTAAACCCGATACATTATCCACCAAAACCTTTTGATAATTTAAAGCGGCTGGAATGATCTGATTGTCCACCATATCCGCCATGATACGCGATTCTATCTGAATTTTTTTAGTATAGGTTTCCAGATAAATTTCGTAGCGTGCTTCCTGTTCACGGTGATTTAAAATGCCCAGATTTTCGAACAGGCCGATGCTTTTTTTACTGATAAAAAATTCCAATGCCCCCGGTGTGGTGGCAATGTTATTTAAACCACGCTTTTTAGCTTCTGCTTTCCACTCGTCGCCATAACCATTGCCTTCAAAACGAATTTTTTTAGACTCGGTGATGTAGCGTTTCAAGACTTGAAAAATAGCATCTTCTCTTTCGAGTTTTTTACTGCTCATTAATCCTTCCACATCTTTAATAAAGTTTTGCAGTTGTTCGGCAACAATGGCGTTCAACACGGTCATGGCTCCGGCGCAGTTGGCCGATGAACCCACGGCACGGAATTCAAATTTATTACCTGTAAAGGCGAATGGCGAAGTTCTGTTGCGGTCGGTGTTGTCAAGTAAAATATCAGGAATTTTTCCGATGCTGAGTTTAAGCGCAGTTTTTTCTTCGGGGCTTAATTTTTTGTCGCCCACACTTTTTTCAATTTCATCCAAAATTTTATTTAAGGAATCACCTAAAAACACACTCATGATTGCCGGAGGTGCTTCGTTAGCCCCCAAACGGTGGTCGTTATTGGCAGATGCAATACAGGCACGCATTAAATCGGCATGTTCGTAAACAGCTTTAACGGTGTTGATAAAGAAGGTCAGAAACTGCAAATTGGTTTTAGGTGTTTTGCCCGGTGATAAAAGATTTTTCCCGGTGTTGGTGGCCAAACTCCAGTTGTTGTGTTTACCACTGCCGTTAACACCTGCATAAGGTTTTTCGTGAAGCAACACGCGGAAATTGTGGCGCATGGCTACTTTTTCCATCACGTCCATTAATAACTGATTGTGATCTACCGCAATGTTAATTTCTTCGAACACCGGCGCACATTCAAATTGAGCAGGTGCTACTTCGTTATGGCGCGTTCGTACCGGAATACCCAGTAAGTGCGATTCGTATTCAAAATCCTTCATAAAGGCCAATACCCTTTCAGGAATGGAGCCCCAGTAGTGGTCTTCGAGTTGCTGACCTTTGGCAGGTGCATGGCCAAACAAGGTACGACCGGTTTGTTGTAAATCGTAACGGATATTATATAAGGCCGCATCAATTAAAAAATATTCCTGTTCCCAGCCAAGTGTACCAATTACTTTGGTTACATTTTTATCGAAAAACTGACACACTTCAGTAGCGGCTTTATCCAAAGCACCTAGAGATTTTAATAAAGGCGTTTTAAAATCGAGTGCCTCGCCGGTATAGGATACGAAAATGGTTGGAATACAAAGGGTGTTGCCCCAAATAAATGCCGGAGAAGTTGGATCCCAGGCTGTGTAACCACGTGCTTCAAAGGTGCTGCGCACACCGCCATTCGGAAATGAGGAAGCGTCAGGCTCTTGCTGCACCAATTGCGACCCGCTAAAACGTTCAATGGCTCGACCGCCGCCAATTGGTTCAAAAAAACCGTCGTGCTTTTCGGCTGTGGTACCGGTAAGTGGTTGAAACCAGTGTGTGTAATGAGTAACACCTTTGCTTTGCGCCCAGGCTTTCATGCAGGCTGCTACCTGATCGGCCATTTTGCGTTCCACGATAGTTCCCTGATTCATCGAATTCTGAATGCTGTTAAAGGCTTCTTCCGACAAAAACTCACGCATGGCATCAATTCCAAACACATTGGAACCATAATACTCACTTACTTGTTTTTTAGGATGATTTAATTCCACAGGTGTTCGTTTTATAACGTCCTGCATGGCTAAAATTCTTCTTGTGCTCATTTTATAGGGGGTTGATGGTTAAATTTTCAATTATTTTACAAAACTACATCAAAAAACAGGGGGGTACAAGAAAAAAAACATGATTTTTATTAAAAAGATATTAAAATAAGGGGGGGGGTATTAATTAG
>JADLED010000266.1 GCA_020846335.1 Bacteroidia bacterium | reverse complement strand
TTTCCAAAATAGGAATTTAAAAACTCGCTTACGCGGTTACTTAATAATTCGCTACCCGTTGATGCTGCTGCGTTGTAAGCCGTTACCCCACCACCATTGGCGTTAAAAATTTGAGGTGTTACAAAACTTCTGAAAAGCAAAAACGAAAACACCTGTCGGTTCAATTCCACTTCATCGCTCAGCACATTGTTTATGCGGGCTTTGGCAGTGGCATCAATGTTCGGAAAATCAATTTGAAAATTAATCAAAGGCTGAAACAATTTACCGGTAATTAATAATTTACAGTCCACCGGAAAACGCCCTTTGTAGCTGGTGTCGTTGAGCAATGGTGCCACCGAAGCGCGTTGTTTGTAGCTGGTAACCACGTCGATGTCGGCATTAAAAGGGTCGCCACTCCACGAAATGCTGCTGCCGGCTTCAATGTCGAATTTTTTATTGATCACGTTTTCGAGGGTAAACAAATAATCTCCGTTGGTAATAATGTAATCGCCAAACATTTCAAATTTGCCAAGCGTGTTTATCTTCATAAACAATTCGCCCTGGCCCTGGGCATTCAGCACATCGCCGGTTTGTTGGTCGAGGATAATTTGTACGGAGGCATTGGGTGTGGCGTAAATCGAAAGGTCCAGATTAAAACCTGATAAACTGTTTTCCTTTACCACTTTTACCGTATCGTGTTTTACAAATTGCACAAAATCCTCCTCGCTAATTTCTGCAGGGCCATCCAGCGGTAAATAAAATTTTGAGTTACGTGTTGTGGTATCCACAATTACCATGTGCAGGTTATTTAAGAAACCGTATATGCCCATGTTGCCGCTGCCATAAACCTTGCCGTAATAGGTTTTATTTTCTCTTTGGGTGGTATTAAGCACCAGCATGTTGCGGTAGGTAATGTCGTAGTCTAACTGTATTTTATTAAAGTTGTTGTGGAAAATGTTGCCATTGAGTGTGCCCTGAGGTGCGGCGGTGTTTTTTTCGCGCAGGAGCAAATCACTGAAACGAATCTGATCGGGCATAATTTCTATTTCGCCGGCCATTTTATAAACCACGTTGGTGTAATCCACTTTTACTTCGGCACGTGTTAGTCTTAATGCACCGTCGAGTTTAATGTTGTCGGGCGAACCATGCACTCTTCCTTTACCAATTACAAATCCTTCGTTAATGGTAAGTATGCCTTCCAGCAAGGGGTTCAGGAGTTTGATGTTGGCAGGATTGGCTTCAAAATTCACGTCGATGGATTCGTCCTTCCTGTCAAGATAATAATAGCCATCAAACGAAATGTTTTTTACCAGATGTCCGCTGCCTTCTTCTATCACCCCTGTGTACCCACTTAG
Organism: Bacteroidia bacterium; assembly: GCA_020846335.1. Classification (GTDB taxonomy): domain Bacteria; phylum Bacteroidota; class Bacteroidia; order B-17B0; family Aurantibacillaceae; genus Aurantibacillus. The sequence continues at coordinate 12,498 of JADLED010000266.1, read as the reverse complement.
TTTAATGTTTTTTTTGCCGGTATTGTAGCGGGTGTTTATTGAGAGTTCACCTATGTCGTTTTTATTTAGTACCAGATTCGAAAGGTTGAGTTGCCCGTTAAATGCAAAATTGTTGTCGGCGTTTGAAAGACTGATGTTGCCACTCATGCTGCCTTTTAAATCAAGGTGTACCATGGCCAGTAGCGGGTTAAGTTCCTGAAGCAGGATGTTTTTGGTAATAATGGTGAGGCTGTCGTTGGCTTTGTTGGAAAGTGTTCCGGCCACACTGAGGTTTTGCAGGTGATTTACCAAACCCAGCGGACTTACACTGATGCGGCTGTCTTTATCAAAAGTGATGGCCGATGGGGCAATTAGGCGCCAGGTACTGTCGTTTACGGTAATCGAAATTTTATCGTTGATTAAATTCAGTGCCTCGTTTTCGTAGGTAATGTGGCCTTTAATTTCACCTTTGTCCAAAGGCAGTTTCAGGTTGTCCCAGTCAAACGAGTAATTGGTGTTTTTATCCATGGAGTTTAAAACCGAATTAAAATTTTCGAGTTTTAAACTGTCGCCAAAGTCCAGGGATTTGCTCGATATTTCGGCCAGCACATTGTTGGTACTGTTTTCGTTTACAATCAGCATCAAATCGTTAAAGGCAAAAGATTTGTAAGTGAGTTTGGCCGAATTGAACTGCAGGTTAAGTTTGTTTTCTGCTGCACTAAAATTGCCGTCAACACTGCTTCCGGGGCTCAGCATCCAGTCTTTGAGCAACAACTCGTTAATGGCATTGAATTTTTTTACCGTAAACCGAAACACCATGTTATCGTTGTACTTATTGGTTTTGAGCGGTTTTTTAAAGTAGGAAGGGTAGTAGCTGTACAACAATTGTTCAAAGGCCGGTTTAAGGTTACTAAGATTGTAGTTGCCCCTTACAATGCCATTGATATAGCCCGAGTTGAGTTTTATTTTTTTATCAAGCCCTGCCTGTTCCAATAGCAAATTAAGGGTACTGAGTTTGTAACTTTTGGTTTTGGTTTTGTAAATGGTGTTGTCAAAATTTATCTGACCACTTAAATTGTCAATGTTGTCGCCATTGATGTTTATAAATATCTGCGACGAAAAACTGCCGCTATCGGCCTGGTTGGTAAAGTGCAGCTCATTCAGCCTTAAATTATTAATGGTGGAAATAAAGTCCATTTCGGGCACCTTATTCGTAAAATTAATGGTGCCATTAAAATCAAAATCGGCATTTGGGTCTTTACTTAACAACAATCCACTGAATACTTTTTCGTGAATGTTGCCATCCAGTTTAATGTTGTGATAGGTGTAATTGTTGTAGCTTACCTGTTTAATGTCACCTTCCAGAATGGCGTCGAGCGTGGCAATGCTGGCTCCCTTGCCTTTTACTTCGCAGTTAAGCGACAGGCCATTCAAATCGTTTTGCCCAACAAGCGTGCCCAGATTAAAATTTTCGGTACTCAGTTTGCCGGTGTAGGCAATGTCGTTGGTTTTATCGCCAAGTTTAATACTCAGCTTTGTATCCACATTGCCAAGGCCGGTGGTAAATTTACCGTAGGTTGTAAAATCGTTGATAAAGCCATCAAATTTTCCGCGGTAAGAGATGGTTCCCAATCGTTTTAATTCAATGGGCAGCGTAAGTTTTTTGTTTTCGCTGAGTGGCCATGCAGGCAGGTTCACTATGTCGTTGTAGGAGGTGGATAACTGCTTGGCATTAAAATGAAGGTACGAGGTGGAAATATCCGGAAGGCCGCTCAAACTCAGGTTGCCATTAAAACGGGTGTGATTGCCATAAGCCAGTTTAAAATCATTTAATATTAAATCGCTCACATAGCCTTTTACCTTACCCGAAAGACGAACGGTTTCTTTAAGGCCGTTTAAATCGGAGGCAAAGGTGGCAATGTCGCTAAAACCCACGTAGGTACTGTCTTCCAACACCGAGTTTAATTCCACCTTATTTAAAAAATCGCTGTAATCGTCCCAACTGTTGTATTTAAAATCTATTTTTCCCTTCACCAGCGTGTTGGGTGTTTTCAGGTAGAGTTGCTCGCACAACAATTCCCTGGCACTTATTTGGCCGTGGGTGCTCAGGTTTTGAAGCTTAAAGCCGCATTGTTCGTTGGTTCTTAAATTCGCAATATCGGCTATTATGGTATCGCCTAATAATTTTAAACCCGAAATGGTGCCGTAGGTTTCTTTAAGGGCTATGTTGTCGAAATTAATGTTGGAACTTACTTTGGTGTTGTATTTTTCGTTGCGGTAGGTAAAAGCTACATTGTCGAGCACCAAATCGCCGTAGCTCACATCCCATGGTTCACCGGGAGTGGTGTCTTTTTCGGTGGGCGAAAAATAATCCACCAAAAAACCATAGTTAAAGGTGGAATCGCTTTTGTATTTAATGATGCGTGCGGTCGAATTTTTAAGTGTTAGTTTTTGAAGGTGAAGTTTTTTTAGTTTGTAATCAAAGTTTTTAATTTGTGCCGAAACGTTGCCGTAAAACAAGGTATCGCGGTGTTTATCGAGCAATAACACGCCCGACAGGTGCGCTTCCGAAAAAAAATCGAGTTGAATGCTGTTTACATTTACCTCAGTGCCAAGTTCCGAACTCAGGTAGCTGCCCGCACGTTTGCCCAGCCAGGTTTGAAAGGTGTAGGATTGAATGCCAAAATACAAGCCAATGCCCAAAAGCAAAATCACCAGGGCCAGTATCCCAAATGATTTAAAAAATATTCTACTAACTTTGCGCAGCATAGGGGTCAGGGTTAAAGATACTAGAATTTGGTAAGCCTGTGCCCATAAATAATGCAAAAATTGAACACCTATATCTTAGCCATAGAAAGCAGTTGCGACGACACTTCCTGCGCGGTATTGTGCAACAACAGGGTGTTGGCCAACATTACTGCCGGACAAAAAATACACGAGCAATACGGTGGCGTAATTCCCGAACTGGCCAGCCGCGATCATCAAAAAAACATTGTGCCTGTGGTGGAAGCCGCCCTGAAAAAAGCGGGTATTACATTAAAAGATTTAAACGCCATTGCTGTAACCAGCGGTCCGGGTTTAATGGGCAGTTTGCTGGTGGGTTTGTCGTTTGCAAAATCATTGGCACTGGCCTTAAACATTCCTTTAATTGGGGTGAATCACATGCAGGGACACATACTGGCGCATTTTTTGGTGGATGAAGAAACACCACAAAATCAGTTTCCGGAATTTCCGTTTATATGTTTAACTGTGAGTGGCGGGCACACGCAATTGGTGAAAATGAGTGACCATTTAAGTGCCGAAATTTTAGGTCAAACCATGGACGACGCGGTGGGCGAGGCTTTCGACAAGGCGGCAAAGGTTTTAGGATTGCCTTATCCCGGCGGACCCTTGATTGATAAACTGGCGCAGAGTGGCGATGGCACTAAATTTAAGTTCTCATCTTCGCATGTTTCGGGTTATGATTATAGTTTCAGCGGCATTAAAACTTCTTTTCTTTATTTTATAAGGGACCAAAGCAAACTGAACGAAAATTTTGTGGCCGAAAACCTAAATGATATTTGCGCTTCGTACCAACAGCACCTTATTAAAGTGCTTTTAAAAACAGCCAGACAACTTTTAAAAGACAGCGGCATAAAGCAACTGGCCATTGCGGGCGGTGTTTCGGCCAATTCGGAATTGCGCACACAGGTAAAGGCTTTGGAGTTGGACGGCATTAAAACCTTTATTCCAAAATTTGAATACTGTACGGATAATGCCGCCATGATTGGAATTACAGGGTACTATAAATTTTTGAATGGGCAATTTTCGGAAATGAGTTTGGTGCCCAATGCCAGAATGAGTTTGTAAGTTTATTTTGCCTGCCACACGGGTATTTTCCAGCCAAAAACAAAAGAGATAAGGTGAGCATATTTCACTTCAGGTTTTGGGTTTAACAACACCAATGTGCTGTTGTAAATAAAACCAATGCGGTAAGTATTGCCACGGCGCCAAAATACCGAAAGGCTGGGACCTACAGCGCAATTAATGCGTTTGTAATAGCGGAGCGAATCGTCGCGCATGGTCCAGTCTGATTTGGTGTAGCAGAATCCATAACCAAATTCGATGGTGTTTTTTATAAAATGATTGCGTAAACTCAGGTAGTTTGCGCCGGTGCCCTGAAACACCGTTGAATAATGAATAGGAGCAGGCACCGGAATTGGAAAATCCAAAACTGAACCGGCATGCAACGATATGAATTTATTTTTTTTATAATACACCTCAATACCACCCTGCAAACCCATAAAACCCATGGTTGAATAATAGTTGGTATTGGTAATTGTGCGAAACACATTTACGTAAGGAATAGAGAAGTCAATAAAAACACTGCCTCTTTTAATGGGCTTAAAACGATGCCAAAAAACAGTAGTGTCCACTGCATCCAGATAAATGTGCGAAGGGTAGGCATATTTGCGCGGCGTTTTGCGGTCGAAAATAAAACCAATGCCATAACCCGCATAGGGATTTAGGTTCCAATACCAGGCCTTTGAAAAGCCCCGGGGTACCGAAATTGTTTTGTGAATGCTGTCGAGTTGGCAATGAATGATTAAGGGTTTCTTACTGCGTTTTATTATCTGATAATCTTCGTAAGACATTAGAAAATTACTGGTATCTACTTTTACATTGGAAATTCGTGGATGGCTGGTAATTCTTACATCCTGCTCATTGCTGTTCAGAAGCGTGGCACAACTGCTCAACACAAACACACATACTATCAATATTGAAAATAGTCTCATTTTACCAAACAGGCTTCTTATCAAAAATAGGAAATTATGCCCTTGGTTAATTGAATTTATCTGCAACTAAACAAGCTGGTAAATGAGTAACAAATTTATGCCGGTGAATAAAAATATAAATGGACTGTCCCAGGTGTGTGGCGATTTGGCTTCGGCCAAAGTGGCTGTTATTGGAACAGTGAGCAGCGCTACTACTAACTGTGGTGTGGTAAACGAAGATTGATAACTTAAAACGGCCAACACTGCCACCACAAACACACAGGCGCTGCCCTGCCAACTGCGGGTGTATGTTTGTTGACTAAACAGGGCCTTCACTTTGTATTTGTTTTTTCCCCACTTAACGCCTATGGGTTCGGCCAAACCATCGCCAATGGCATTTATCAGAATAATAATGGGTATGGCTTCGGTGTGACCTAATTTGTTACACACTAACCACAGCGGCACAGCTACGGCGTAGGTGGCCAGGTATTGTGTAAACAACCATTTGAGCGTGTGCGGCCGGTCTTCGGGACGGTCGAAAACGGCAAACATCAGGCACACAATTCGTAAGCGTGCTCGTATGGGTTTTAAATAAATGGCCAGTGTTGCCAGGCCAACACCAGCCACTATTAGTTGTGTTTGCAGGGTTTCCTGGAACGGGAAAATGGATTTAATAAGATACGGTGAGAAGAAAACAAAAAAGTGATTTATCTTTCGGGTGTAATTAACCTTTACATTTAAACGCACCACCATTAGGCCCAAACACAGGGCCAGCAGGTGAATGAAAATAAATTCCAATAGCTGGTTACTAACTAAATTTTGCATAATTTTTTTTTGAGATGTTTAAATTCAGAAGTCGGATGTCGCTTAATTTTGGGATTAATTACAGGTCGCGACGGATGTTGCCAAAAACCAAATGAATCACAAAACCATCATCAGAGTGCTGGTGCCAGTTTTTGTAAAAATCGGCGCCAATGGCAAAATGTTTTCCGGCCATTATCATCAAATTCAAATTGGTGTAAAATCCCAAATAGCTAAATTTGTTGTAGTGATAGGTGTATTTGTAGCTTGTGAAAGAAAAGAAAGAACTTCCTGATGATGTTTTTTCAACATCCACCTCATCATTGCGCCATGTGAGCTTACCAAAAGTGGGACCAAGCATGGGTGTTATTCTTAAATAAGTCCAATCAAAACTTCTGCCATAAATCAGACCTATGTTTTTGATTTGCGTGATGCTGTTTGTTTTTCTTTGTTTGAATAAACTAATATTAAACTCATCGCCCTGATAATAATCGATGCCAACAACATGGTGTTTACGACTGTAAAAAACTGAGGTTTTAAAACCAATTTCTGCATCAATACTTTTGGTACTTAAAATTCCTGCCTGAACCCAGAAAAAATTATGCTTAGTGCTGTCCTGCGCATTTACTTTGCATTTACAACAAAGTAAAATCAACAAGCAAAAACATGTATTTTTTAATTTCTTCATCAGATTCAGGCAGGGCTAATGATTTCGTGGTTTATCTTAAGAGGCTTTAAAAACGTAGTATCCAAAAACTTTAAATAAAGATATAAAACGTTTTCTTTTTCGAGTGAGAAAATAAAAGCCCGGTGGAGCAAAAGTAAAAACCTATCAATTAAACCATTCATAGCGGCTACGAGTTTGGCGTTGTTAATAATTGATTGTGTAGTTTCTAATCACATCAACCGGGCAAAAAACGGTATCAGAAAAACTGGTTGTTACATTATTACGTTTAACTGTCCATGTAATTTCGTTATAAAAACCTCCCTTAGCCCTTGTTGTGCTTACATTAGAGCACCTGCATCCAATGCCGGGCAGATTCATAAAAAAACTATCAGTGGGTGCAAGTGAGTTGCTGGTGACAGCTGTTACCATCAACGTCGCATTACGGTAAAGGAAAGTTGTTTTATCTACCTTTTCGTTTGGCTTTACCTGGAACCAACTGGTGGAATAATTGGAACTGTAATTAGGGCTTGCATTAATATCCACTTGCCAACCGGCACAATCAGACACTTCTACGTCGAAAGAATAAGCACCATTGCTGTCTGTTGTTGTCGATTCTAGAGTGCCCCAGCCCGAACCACTTCCCAGTGAACTGCTTCCACACGTTTCGTTCAAACTAACTGTTATGCCTGAAACAGGGCTGTTATTCAATTCGTTTAAAACCTTTCCAACAACGGTAATTCTATTTGTATCCTTATTTTTTTTGCAGGAAACAATCGAAATTAAAAACACCATCGTGATTATACTCTTCTTCATTAGTGTCATTATCTCTACTAATTTACTTATTATTTTTACCATTAAAACCAAACGACATACCGGCTCTCCAGCCGTCTTTGCCCGGAATTACAAACACATTAACAGGGATGTTTAATTTACCGGATTTTATAGTACGCCCTGCTGCAAACACAAAAGAACTGTGTAAAAAATAACTGCCACGGCTGTCTAAACGTTGCACAATGTCGAAGGGATTTTTTTGTCCTGTGGCATCCTTCCATTCATTTTCAAGGTGCCAGTTGTTATTGGCATCGTAGTAACCATTGGCCATGGGCATAAAATTAAAAGTAGGCCCAATGGCAAACTCCCAGCCGCTTACATTACTCCTTAAACCATGCAGTACCGAAAAACTTGGAATAAAATAACCCTGGTCTAAACCGGTAATCATGGGCACAAATTCAAACAGCGCCTGCATTTTACCTTCGTTTAAGTATTGCTTTTCGAACTGGTAACCAAACTGCCACATAAGTGGATAGGCATCAAAACCACCACTGGTTTTAGATTCCATTAAACGCGATTGCACAGGCCCCCAATAACTCACAGCCCCAATACGCGGGCCATCCAATCGCAAACGTTCTTTAGTAGGATTGTTGATTGAATTATCAAAATCATAACGCTTGCTGAGTTTATCCATGAGGCCTTTATCGAATTTCCTTCCAAACATATCGGCAATCGACAGTTTTACAATGTTTTGAATTTCTTCGGGCAGGTACAAAAATTCGTGCACGTAGGTTTTTTCAATTTTCTTTTGTTTCACGTTAATAAGGCGGTAGCTCACCATTATGGTTTTACCCATTTGTTCCACGGTGCCGCTAAACATTTTTTCGGAGTTAATGGTTTGGCCAATTTCCGACAGGCAGGTTTTACCATAGCAGTTCACAATGGTGAGTTTGTTTTTTTCTACCAGATAGGCCACATCGTAGCGGTCCATCACGTCAAAAGTGTCCAGTTTTTCCAATTCAATGCGCACCATGTTGCCAAGGGTAGTTGGGTCGGTGTTAACCGATTTGGCGTCGATGTTTAATACTGTTAAACTTTGTTTGGTTTCCTGAGCAGTTAAACCCAATGTTGCAACCAGTAAAAAGGATGCGGCTATTTTTTTTAATGTTTTCATGTTTATAGTTGTTTGTTGGGTCAAAATTACGGCGACTGCAAGGCCTGTGATAATTGGTATTTGTAAGTAAAAGAAATGAACCTGCACTTTTTAATAATATGGCTAAAAACAACTATTCAGGGCCAATTTTATGCGATATTTGTGCTTGCAACTGCCCTGATTTGCATTTTTTGCAAATATGGCTGGATTTAAAACTATTTATTGATAGAAAACTTTAGGAGAATTATTAAAGATGTTGGCGTTTTGAGTTGGTAACAATTAAAAACACCCTTAAAATTTGTAATATTACCACATGAAAATAAAGGCAATTAACATAAAGAACTACAAATCCATTAAGGAGATAAGTATTCTTGAACCAGAGCCTTTTACAGTGTTTGTAGGGCCAAATGCCGCCGGCAAATCGAATATTTTTGAGGCCTTGGAATTTTACACCACATTTTCTAAATCAATTAGCAATCATATTGTAAGGCTCTTTGGAGAAATAAATAATTTTAATCTCCCAAAACAAAATGAAAGGAGTGAGCATTTTTTTGAAATAGACTTTCAGACTTTTGCTTCAAATGTAAATTTGTCCCTCAATATAGAAACTGATGATGATGCCTCTATTATTCCCAATAAATATGTAGCACCTTATTTAATTGTTGGTGATAAAAACTATTGGCAGAACGAATCCTATATCCAATTCTACAATTCATTCTCTCGCATTTTTGTTGGAAACGAAAAAATCCAAAAATTTGCTTTTAACGATGACAAAAGACTTTCGCTTTCCTGCAGCAACCTTGAACAGGTTCTGAAACGAATAATGGCAGATAAGGACAAAAAAGCCGAAATAACCGAATGGCTGGAAGTATTAATTCCGGGATTTAAGAACATAGAAGTAGTTACCGAAGAACTCAGTGGTTCAAGTAATTTGCTCATTTACGAACAATCAATAAAAAAACCTTTAACCAAAAGATTGATTTCCGACGGAACGTTCAACATTATAGCACTCCTTACGGCGCTTTACCAATCAAACGAACCACAGTTTTTATGTATAGAAGAGCCTGAAAATGGCTTGAACCCTAAAGTGGTTCGTGAGTTAGTGTCTATTTTCAGACAACAATGCAAAGAAAAAGGCCATTATATTTGGCTAAACACCCATTCGCAAAGCATAGTTTCTGAATTAAATTCCAACGAAATTGTGTTGGTGGATAAAGTGAATGGCGAAACTAAAGTGAAACAAATCAAAGGCATGGATTTGCAAGGCATGAAAATGGATGAAGCCTTATTAACTAATTCTATTGGTGGAGGCATTCCATGGTAAAACTTGGCTTTATTGTAGAAGGAGACACTGAAAAAATCCTTTTAGAATCGGACAACTTTAAACTATTCTTAACAGAACTTCAGCTTGACTATGTGCCTGAAATCATTAATGCTTGTGGAAACGGAAATTTACTTCCTCACAATATCGAAAAGTTTTCAGTTATGCTAAAAAATAAAGGCGCCACCCACATTATTATTTTAACAGATTTAGATGAGGATACATGTGTAACCTTTACCAAGGAAAGAATTAATCCTCCTGAAAATCATCTGTGCGTAGTAACAAGAAAAAGAATTGAAGCCTGGTTTTTGGCAGATACCAGCGCTTTACGAAATTTTATTGAAAACAATATTCCTGAATGTGAATTCCCGGAATTAATAAATGATCCGTATGAAGAAATACGACAAATGCGAATATTGCACCATGGCAGAGGGTTTAATAACAAGCGGAAACTAGCGAACTCCATGCTTCAATGCGGTTTTTCTTTTAAACGTGCAGCCAGCCATGGCAATTGCTCAAGTGCTAACTATTTCATAAATAAAATTATTCAATTATCACAAATAAAATAAAATGGAACAACTGATAGAATGTGTACCCAATTTTAGCGAAGGCGTTGATTTAAATATCATTCAACAAATAACTAACGAAGTAGAAAAGATAGAAGGCGTTAAACTATTAAACGTCGATCCGGGTAAGGCCACCAACCGCACCGTGGTTACTTTTGTAGGCAATCCAAACGCCGTAATCGAAGCCGCCTTTATGGCCATTAAAAAAGCCGGCGAACTCATCGACATGTCTAAACACAAAGGCGAGCATCCGCGCATGGGTGCCACCGATGTGTGCCCACTCATTCCCATTAGCAACATCAGCATGGAAGAAACTGCCCGCTACGCCCAACAATTGGCCAAAAGAGTAGGCGAGGACTTGAAAATTCCGGTGTACCTTTATGAAGAAGCACAATCCAATAAATCACGCAGCAACTTATCAGTTATCAGAAATGGTGAATACGAAGGCTTTTTCAAAAAAATAAAATTGCCTGAGTGGAAGCCGGATTTTGGTCCGACCGAATTCGACGCCAAACGCGGTGCCACTGTTATTGGAGCGCGCGATTTTTTAGTGGCCTATAATGTTAACTTAAACACCACTTCCACCCGCCGCGCCAACTCCATTGCTTTTGATGTGCGTGAGGCCGGCCGTGTTATGCGCGAAGGAGACCCTATTACCGGTAAAATTATTACCAATGCCGATGGAACTCCAAAGTCTATCCCAGGTACTTAAAAATCGGTGAAAGCCATTGGTTGGTTTATTGAAGAGTATGGTATCGCTCAAATTTCGATGAACCTTACCAACATCAACATCACTCCTTTGCACATTGCTTTCGACGAAGTATGCAACAAAGCCACCGAACGTGGCATTCGTGTAACCGGTTCCGAACTGGTGGGTTTAGTGCCCTTAAAATCCTTAACCGATGCCGGAAAATATTTCCTGAACAAACAAAAACGCTCGGTGGGTGTAAGTGAGCAGGAACTCATTCGCATTGCCATCAAATCAATGGGGCTCGACGAATTAGCGCCCTTTAAACCCGAAGAACGCATTATTGAGTACCAGTTAAAAAACGCCGCCGACTCTAAACTGGTGAGTATGGATTTGCGTGTCTTTGCCAACGAAACCGCCAGCGAAAGTCCTGCTCCGGGCGGTGGTTCCATTTCGGCCTATGTGGGCGCTTTAGGCGTTTCCTTAGCCACCATGGTTGCCAATTTAAGTTCGCACAAAAAAGGCTGGGACGAGCGTTGGGAAGAATTTAGTGTGTGGGCCGAAAAAGGTCAGAAGATTAAAGATGAGCTGATTCGCCTGGTGGACGCAGATACCGCGGCCTTTAATAAAATTATGACGGCCTTTGGCTTACCAAAAGGTACCGACGAAGAAAAAAAATTACGCAGCAAAGCCATTCAGGAAGCCACCAAATTTGCCATCGAAATTCCGTTTAAAGTAATGGAGCTTAGTTACCAAAGTATGGAAGTGATTAAAGCCATGACCATAGAAGGCAATCCAAATTCAGTGACCGATGCCGGAGTGGGCGCACTGTGTGCCAGAGCCGCGGTGATGGGTGCTTTTATGAATGTGCGTATTAATGCTTCGGGTTATAGCGATAAAGTATTTGTGAACGACATTGTTGCCAAAGGAAAAGCCATTGAAGAAAAAACACTGGCTGCCGAAGCAGAGATTTTAAAAATAGTGAACGAGAAAATTGGTATCTAGTGTAACGAAAGATAAAATTGATTGAGAAAACTTTTCAGGTTTAAAGCAAAAAAACACTTAAACCTTAAAGGTATACCTCTTTAAACCTTAAAAAAACTACTTTGAATGAACAAAGTTTACATCGACAGTAAGACTTTTGATAAGGAAGATTTTACCCTAAATCTTTTGCCAAATGGCGAATACGAGCGTTGTAAATTCAGTCACTGCAACTTATCCAATTGCGACCTGTCGGGCATTAATTTTTCGGAATGCGAATTTGTGCATTGTAATTTATCTCTGGCCAAGGTGTATAAAACCTCGTTTCGCGAAATTGAATTTAAACACTGCAAGCTGTTGGGGTTACGTTTTGATACCTGCAATGAGTTTTTATTTTCTGCTACTTTCGCCGACTGCAATTTGAATCTGGCGTCGTTTTATAAACTGAAAATAAAAAAGAGCCGTTTTGTTAATTGCAGCATGCACGAGGCAGATTTTAGTGAGGCGGATATTAGCGCGGCTTTGTTTGACAAATGCGATTTAACAGTGGCCCAGTTTGACAACAGCAATTTGGAGAAAACCGATTTCAGAACTTCGTTTAATTATATCATCGACCCCGAAAAAAACCGCATGAAGGGCGCACGCTTTTCGCTGCAGGGAGTTAAGGGTCTGTTGTTAAAGTACAACCTTCAGATTGAGGATTAAATGAGCTGGACCCGGAGAAAATTCATCAATGCTTCGCTGTTAGGAGGTGCTTCGTTAATAGCGCTGGATGCTTTTTTTCTTGAAAAGTATTTTATTGAACAGAAAGAATACT
>JADLED010000265.1 GCA_020846335.1 Bacteroidia bacterium | reverse complement strand
CAAAAAAAATCAACATTTTACTGCTTTTTATAGTGACTAAAAGCCTAAATTTACGCCTCATACCATCATCTATGCAAAAAAACAGTGCCGCGGAGTTCAAAAAACTGCTTACCAAATCCTCTAACATTGTTATTGTAACGCATTGGAGTCCTGATGGCGATGCCATGGGCAGCAGTTTGGCGCTGCAGCTTTTTTTAAGCAAAATGGGTAAAAAAGCACGTGTAATTGTGCCTAACGATTACCCTGAATTTTTAAGCTGGATGCCGGGCAACAACAAAGTGCTTAATTTTTCAGCCAATGAAAAAAAGGCCACCAAAGAGGTACTGGCCGCCGACCTTATTTTTACACTGGATTTTAACTCCTACAAACGCCTTGAAAAACTTGGCGAAGTGCTGCAAACCACCACCTGCCCCAAAGTGCTGATAGACCACCACAGGCAACCCGACGATTATGCCAGCTATTATTTTTACGATGTGGAAGCATGTAGCACCTGTGAACTGGTGTTTGATTTTATGGTACTGTTGGGCAAAAAAAATCTTCTCGACAAAAAAATTGCGGCCTGCCTTTATACAGGCTTTATGACTGATACAGGACTGTTCCGCTACCCAAGCGTAAATTCACGCACGCATTTAATTATTTCGGAATTGCTAAAAACCGGCATTTCGCACAGCGACATTTACGCAGCAGTTTACGATAACTACAGCTACAACCGTATTAAACTTTTGGGGTATGCGCTTAGTCAAAAATTAAAAATTATTGAAGGATATCCGGTGGCTTATTTTGCGCTTACTGAAAAGGAATTAGAGGCTTTTAGCTACGAGAAAGGCGATTTGGAAGGCATTGTGAACTATCCGTTTTCTATCAAAGGGATTAAAGTATGTGCCTTGTTTAACGAAACAAGTGAATACGTAAAAATATCCTTTAGAAGCAAAGGAAAAATTGATGTAAACAAATTTGCCCGCGCCGGATTTAATGGTGGTGGACACATGAACGCAGCCGGAGGCAAAAGCATGGAAAGCCTTGCAGCCACCGAACAAAAATTTATCAGCAGTGTAAAACAACTTTTCTGATTAACATGCTAAACAACCTGGCCGAAATACTCCTTAAATCCAAAATAGAAAAAGACAACGCTCAACGAAAGCGCCGGTTTTTAAATTGGGATAAAATTGAGAAAATTGCCCTGATTGTGAGCAAAGACGAGGCTTTGAACAAAAGCGCCATTGACACTTACATTGAACGTACAAAAAAATACGTGGAGGTTTTTCACATCGAACTTAATTCTAAAGAACCCAGCTATGGCGATTGGGAATGTTTTTCGAAAAAAGATAAATCGCTGCTTCGCCTGCCAAAAAAAAACAGGATAGAAAAATTAAAAACCAAAAACTTTGATCTGGTAATTAATACCAGCAACACCGACGAATTATTTTCAACCTCATTGTCTTCTTCCATTAACGCAGCCCTGAAATGCGGTACCAGCGAGCGGTTTAATGACACTGATTTAATCATCGTAAAAAAAGAATCGGGCAATTTGATAAAATACCTCGACGATGTGGTCACCTATCTTAAAATGATAAAAAACTAATTGAGCTTTTACACAAATTATTTTACAAACTCACACAACATAAAACAATAGCATTATGGATCTGGAATTTAACAAGAACGACGATAGCATGCGCTTACTCATTAGCCAAATGGAACAACGTTTGCAAAAAATACATTTGGGTGGTGGCAAAAACCGCATCGACAAATTGCACGAACAGGGCAAAATGACGGCCCGCGAACGCATTGATTTTTTGTTGGATAAAGATAGTCCACGTTTTGAAATGGGTGCTTTTGCCGGCTACGAAATGTATGCCGAACACGGAGGTTGCCCCGGTGGTGGCGTGGTTATTGTAATTGGTTATGTAAGCGGCAAGCAATGCATTGTGGTGGCCAACGATGCCACGGTTAAGGCAGGTGCCTGGTTTCCTATTACCGGCAAAAAAAATCTGCGTGCACAGGAAATAGCGATGGAAAACCGTTTGCCCATTATTTATCTGGTAGACAGTGCAGGCGTTTATTTACCTCTGCAGGATGAAATTTTTCCGGACAAGGAACACTTTGGCCGCATTTTTAGAAACAACGCCATGATGAGCAGCATGGGCATTTTACAAATTGCCGCGGTTATGGGCAGTTGTGTGGCCGGTGGAGCTTACCTGCCGATTATGAGCGATGAGGCCATGATTGTAGATAAAACCGGTTCGATATTTTTGGCGGGCAGTTATTTGGTGAAAGCCGCTATTGGCGAAAACATTGATAACGAAACCCTGGGTGGTGCCACTACCCATTGCGAAATTAGCGGAGTAACCGATTATAAATGCGCCGATGATAAGGATTGTCTTACCCGCATCCGCAACATTATGGACAAGGTGGGCGACTACGACAAGGCGGGCTTTAACCGCACTGCCCCTGCCCTTCCGAAAAAAGATCCTAAAGAAATTTATGGCATTTTGCCCGACTCGCGCGATAAGCAATACGACATGCACGAAATTATTGAGCGTTTGGTGGACGTGGGCAAACACGAAGAATACAAAGAACTTTACGGACAAAGCATTATTTGTACCTACGCCCGAATTGATGGCTGGGCCGTGGGCATTGTGGCCAATCAACGCAAAATTGTGAAAGGCAAAAAACCGGGTGGCAGCAACGAAATGCAGTTTGGTGGAGTTATATACAGCGACAGTGCCGATAAGGCCGCCCGCTTTATTATGAATTGCAATCAAAAGAAAATTCCTTTGGTATTTATACAGGATGCCACCGGCTTTATGGTGGGCTCTCGTAGCGAACAAGGCGGCATTATAAAGGATGGGGCCAAACTGGTGAATGCCATGTCGAATTCGGTAGTGCCAAAATTTACCATTGTGGTGGGCAATAGCTACGGCGCGGCTAATTACGCCATGTGTGGCAAGGCTTACGACCCACGTTTAATTGTGGGCTGGCCTACTGCTAAAATTGCTGTAATGGGCGGCGCACAGGCAGCCAAGGTGTTGGTTCAAATTGAAGTGGCCAGCCTCAAATCTGCCGGAGAAGTGATTACGCCTGAAAAAGAAAGTGAATTGTTTAACCGCATTAAAGACCGCTACGATGTGCAAACCACCCCGTATTATGCCGCATCGCGCTTGTGGATTGATGCCATTATTGACCCGCTTGAAACCCGCAAGGTAATAAGCATGGGCATTGAAATGGCCGACCATGCGCCTATTACAAAGG
This sequence comes from Bacteroidia bacterium, assembly GCA_020846335.1. Lineage (GTDB taxonomy): Bacteria > Bacteroidota > Bacteroidia > B-17B0 > Aurantibacillaceae > Aurantibacillus. The sequence goes on along the minus strand of JADLED010000265.1, from coordinate 4,123 downwards.
CCTACAATGTTGGGGTGTTGCAAACTTAATTTTGCAATTGCCTGTATTTGAGTTTGAACCCACGGATAAAAATTTCGTGGGTTTTATTTTAGAAGGTGTTTCAATTCGTTGAGCATCATAGCAGTGGCGCCCCATACCTGATGGTTTTCTACTTCAAAATAAGGCACTGTCATTTTTGTGTGACTACTTAATTTAACAGATCCTTCCTTCACAATTTCGTCTTTAAGCAAATCGGTTACTTTAAGTTTAAGGAGGCTTTCCACCTCGCGCTCCTGCGGTGTTAGCAGTGGGTTGGGCGTGTTGCAAAAGGCGACATAGGGTTGCACTTTAAATCCACTTACCGGAATATAAAGTTCGGTTAAGGGGCCTAAAATTTCAATGGCGTTAATGCCAATTTCTTCAAAGCATTCGCGAAGGGCGGTATTTTCAAGAGATTCATCCTGCTCTTCAAATTTCCCACCCGGGAAACTCACCTGCCCGCTGTGGGCACCCTTGTAGGTTTTGCGTACAATTAATGGTATGTAAATGTGATTGTTTTCATCGCAACAAAATAAAATGATTACGGCGCTTTGCCGGTAATTCAGGGTGTTTCTGGATTCCAAATCCGTTTTTTGGCGGTTAACCGGTGCCATTTTGTATTGGGCGTCCATGCCCGGTAAACCCTTTTGCAAAGCGTTTTTTACTTTATTTAGAAAATGTTCCAATCCAAATTAAATATTAAGAGCCTTAAATTAAGTAAATTTGCAAAATACTATGAGCGAATTTAAACTGAATACCATCGAAGAGGCCATTGAAGACATCCGAATAGGAAAAGTAATTATTGTGGTGGACGATGAAGACCGGGAGAATGAAGGGGATTTTGTAACGGCGGCAGCCAATGCCACTCCCGAGGTGATTAACTTTATGGCCACTCACGGTCGTGGACTAATTTGCGCGCCGCTAACCGAAGAACGGGCACACGAATTGAAACTCGACATGATGGTGCCTGCCAACACATCTTTGCACGAAACACCTTTTACCGTTTCGATTGATTTGCTCGGACATGGCTGCACCACCGGTATTTCGGCCTCCGACCGCTCTAAAACCGTTAAGGCGCTCATCGACCCAACTATAAAGGCTTCTGAATTTGGAAGACCAGGACATATTTTTCCACTTAAATCGAAACCGGGTGGCGTGTTAAGGCGCACCGGACATACAGAAGCCACTGTGGATTTGGCTGTGCTGGCGGGATTTGAGCCATGCGGTGTGTTGGTTGAAATTTTGAATGAAGATGGTACCATGGCCCGTTTGCCGCAGTTGGTAAAAATTGCCGAACGTTTCGATTTGAAAATAATAACGATTGAAGATTTAATTGCCTATCGCATTGCCAAAGAAAGCAGCGTGAAACGTCAGGTGGAAGTAAACATGCCAACGGAATGGGGCACTTTTAAACTGATTGATTATGTGGTGGAAACCAGCGGACAAGAGCATCTTGCTTTGGTAAAAGGCGAATGGAAAGAAGATGAACCTGTGTTAGTTCGCATGCACTCATCCTGCGTTACCGGCGATATTTTTGGAAGTTGTCGCTGCGATTGTGGCGAACAGTTGCACAAATCAATGGAGATGATTGAGAAAGAGGGCAAGGGTGTTATTGTGTATTTGAATCAGGAAGGCAGAGGCATTGGCCTTTTAAACAAATTAAAAGCCTACAAACTTCAGGAGCAGGGTTTAGATACCGTGGAAGCCAATGTGGAACTTGGTTTTAAAGTGGACGAGCGCGATTATGGTGTTGGTGCCCAGATATTAAGAAATTTAGGTGTTAGAAAAATAAAACTGATGACCAATAATCCTAAAAAACGTGCGGGTCTTATTGGCTATGGTCTTGAGATTGTGGAGAATGTTCCAATTGTTATTAAATCCAATCCTCACAATGCCAAATACCTTCAAACCAAAAAAGATAAAATGGGGCATTCGTTTTAATTTTTAATTATTTCGGAGTGTATTAATTCAAACACACATTATCCAATGGCACTCCGATTTATTTTATCCAGAAATCGTTTAACCACAATTCCCACGGCGGGTATTGTGGTTTTTGTTTTATTGTACATTGCGGCTAGTTCTCTTTATCCCGGTGGTTCGCAACACGATTTAAACTCGGTGGGTTTTAGCTGGTTGCACAATTATTGGTGCAATTTATTAGACGAAAGAGCCATGAACGGAGCAGTTAATACGGCCCGTCCGTTGGCATTGGCGGCCATGTTGGTGTTATGTTTGAGTGTGAGTTGGTTTTGGATATTGTTTCCAAGAGCTTTTAAACTTAGGGGCGCTTTAGCTTGGTGCATTCAAATTTCGGGGCTGTTATCAATGGTAATTGCCTTGTTTTTATTTACTGCATGGCACGATGCGGTTACGTTTATTGCTTCCTTTTTTGGAATTATAGCCTGCCTGGGCACTTATTTTGTGCTCTATAAACAGCGGCTTTGGCCTTTGTTTTGGTTGGGTATTTTTAATTTGATATTGATTGGTGCTAACAATTATTTATACTTTAACCAGAGGCTGTTGGTGTATTTGCCGATTGTTCAAAAAATAACTTTTGCGTTTTTTTTGATTTGGGTGGCAGGTATAAATATTAAAATGAAGCGTGATTGAAAAACGGGTTCGACCTGGGTTTAATAAAAAACACCGCTTCGGACAGTATTGAATTGTAATCCCGAAGCGGTGTCAATAAAATTTAGTTGGTAAGACGGGTTCTGAGTGCGTTTACTTTTTCGTAAATCTCGGTGAATTTTTGTTCTGTCATTTCTTCAGCGGTTTTTACTGCAGCTATTTCTTTTTTAATTTCTTTAAGTTCTTTTAATAGTTCCGCTGTTTCCTGCTCATTTTTAAAATCTTCAAACATATTTATAATGTTGTCGAGGTGCATGCGTTGTTCCCATAGTAGTTTACGGGCGCGCTCCTTATTCCCGGCATCTTTAATGTTTTTATACAAAGCACCGTTCAAATAAATGGTTTCTACCCAACTTCCTAAAAACACATTACAAGCGGTGTGAACTCTTTTGTTGGTTCTCAGGTACGAATCGCTTTTAATAAAAATTTCATCTATAAGGGTAAAAATACTGTCTTTGGTGGTAAGATTGGCTTCAGCCCTTTTGCCAAGCATGCTGTTAACCGTACTTCCTAAGCCAAGGCGATCTACCAGAATCATGATGGAACGGGTGTATTCCAAAACATCCACACCTACATGATTGGCGCTGGCAAAAGCCATATCAATGTTGTAAACGCCCAGGTTAACACTGCGTTGTTGTTCGCTGGCGTAGGCGTGTACTTTATTGTAATCACATAAAAAACTTTTGTCGTAACCTGTATTATAAGACACTAAATCCTGAATGGTGTTGCCGGGACTTGGTATGTTTGCGAGTGTGAAATCGAATTTAAATTTGGTGGTATCGGCCACAGTAATAGCGGCAGTGTCTTTTGCAGTCAGTGCAGTTGAATCGGTGCCGTGGTGAATGGATTCGTGATCTTTATGGTTTCCGCAGGCTACAAAGAAAACCGAAGCTAGACCAAGTGAGATAATTTTTTTTGTTGATATCATGTGTGTGTGTTTATCCTACAAAAGTAATGCAATTTTTAAAAAATCAAATCAATATAGTTCAATCTCTGTGTTATTATTTTGGTTTGGGCACCACCATGGTTGTAAATCTGCTTATACAGCATAATTCCTGAGCCTGATCGTAAATTTTTATGTCCCAAATGTGAATTTTTCCACCAATTTTAATGGGGCTGCATACAGCAGTAACGCTTCCTTGTGTAACCTGTTTAATGTGGTTGGCATTTATTTCAACCCCCACTCCCATAAACATGTCGCGGTTTACCACGCACCAACTGGCCACACTGCCTATGGTTTCGGCCAGTGCCACCGATGCTCCGCCATGCAATAAGCCAAAGGGTTGTTTGTTTTTATTGGTTACAGGCATGGTGGCTTTTAAATAATCGGGCCCAACTTCGGTAAAGTTAATTTCAAAAAACTGGCCAAGGGTGTTTTTATTCAAATCGTTTAATAGTTCGGTTGTAATGGTGCCTTTCCAAATGCTCATTTGCTTGTTGTTTTTTATTGCTAAATTTAATTATTAATTGAAAGGAT
>JADLED010000264.1 GCA_020846335.1 Bacteroidia bacterium | reverse complement strand
TGAAAATATTACGTACCTCAATCTGTCCAATCCACAGTATGCCAATTACACCCGTCAAAATTCGGAACAGCTCGTAAATGAATTAATGAAAGATGATGAGGTTTGCATTGTCCACAATCAGGCCATCGTTTCACAAACCATTGGGCTCATGCTAATGAGTATAAGCGATGTGAACCTTTTTGTGATGGACAGTCGCAAAACCGCCTGCAAAAAAATAGAACTGGTAGAACTACTAAAAGATGAATACCAATTGCCATCGCTCTGGTTTGCCCTTAACAAGGCCGGTTACAACCCGAATGTGGCATTACAAATTTACAACTGGTTTAAAAATTTAACTTCCAAACTCAACAAACATGACAACGATTAAAAAAATTATTAGCTCAGAAAAAACACTGGTTTTTGCCGACCAGATTATTTTTAGTGGCAGCACGTTTTTTCTCACACTGGCCATGGCGCGTTTGTTAAATCAAAAAGAGTTTGGTTTGTTTTCGGGCATCACATTGGCTGTGTATTTATTTCTAAGCGTATCAAACGCCATTGTTATTCAACCACTTCAGGTTAGTTTGCATAAAATAAAAGAGAGCGATGCCTACCTCACCTTTTCGTTTTACCTTCAATTAGCAGTTATCGCATTTTTTTTGCTGTTGGTGTGTGTACTCTTTCAACACAAAGCTGCCAACGAATACAACCTTTATCTTTTGCCTGTATGTCTTTACCTACTGGGGTTTATATTACACGATTTTTTCAGGAAAAGTTTTTTGGCATCCGAGCAATTTAACGAAACACTCATCATCGATTTACTCTCTGCCTTCGGACAGTTGGTATCAGTCATCTATTTTTCACTCCTCGAAAATCGTGATTTCTATTCGGTGCTCTCCGTCATTTCACTCACCTACATTCCGTCCCTCGTATTTTCGCTGTTTAAACAAAATTACACAACCATTCCTTTTAACCAGTTTACCACTTACCTCAGCATAAACTTCAAACAAAGCACCTGGCTGTTGATGGTTTCGTTGTTACAATGGTGCTCCTCCAATTTCTTCACATTGGTTTCCGGTCTCTACATTGGCCTCGAAGCCCTTGGTGCCTTTCGTTTGGCGCAATCGTTGTTTGGTGTGCTCAACATTTTGCTTCAAACTTTCGAAAATTATGTGTTGCCAAAAGCTTCAAGGTTGTACTCCGAAAACGTGGAGTATTCCAAAAATTACATTAAACGTATTACCCTACAAGGTGCCTTTATTTTTATTCCGGTTTTATTCCTTCTGTTTTTGTTTTCAGATCAGGCCATCACAGCCATTGGTGGTCCCACGTATTTATCCTATGGTTATGTGATTAAACTTTTGGCGGTGCTTTACGCTGTTATCTACATTGGTTATCCCATTCGAATCGGCATTCGTTTATTGGTAATTAATCGTTCCTTTTTTATTGGCTATCTCATCTCCTTTTTATTTAGTCTCATTAGCTTCCGGTATTTGTTATCTGTTGGCAATCTCACCGGTGCCGTGGCGGGACTTGTTATTAATCAGTTACTCATGCTTGCTTATTGGCAATACACGTTAAAAATTAAAAACTTTAGTATATGGAAATAATTCACATTGTACTTGGCAAGGCTAATCCCGACAGAATGAATGGCGTGAACAAAGTGGTTTATCAGTTGGCCACCGAACAGGCTGATTCGGGCTGTAATGTAAGTGTTTGGGGCATAAGTCACAATACACAATGCAACTTTGGTGACCGCAATTTTAAAACTCAATTATTCGTCAGAAAAAGAAATCCTTTTGGTTTAAACAAACATTTAAAAAAAGCCATTCTTGCCACAAAAGGTAAATCGGTATTTCACATTCATGGTGGTTGGGTTCCGGTATTTTGGGCGCTTGCTCAATTGCTTAAAAAAAATAACATTCCTTTTGTTTTTACACCACATGGCGCCTACAATATACTTGCCATGCAGCGCAACGGTTTGGTGAAGAAATTATACTTCCGTTTTTTTGAGAACACGTTACTCCGTCATGCGGCTAAAATACATTGCATTGGTAAGAGTGAAGTTTTAGGCTTGAATCAGTTTTTTAAAACCTCCAATACCATTTTATTGCCTTATGGCTACAAGGCCATTAGCTCTACAAAAACAACAACCTCAGGGTCATTCAAACTAATTATTGGATTTGTTGGAAGGCTTGACATTTATACCAAAGGGCTTGATTTATTGATAGAGGCCTTCAAGGATTTGAAACAACAGATTCCCGAATCGGAATTATGGATTATTGGTGACAGTGAAGAAAAAAACACGTTGGAGCAATTAATTAAACTAAATCTTCTAGATTCATCCGTAAAATTATTCGGTGCTAAATTCAACGAAGAAAAAGAAAATCTGATTAAACAAATGGATGTGTTTGTTCATCCATCCCGCAATGAAGGCTTGCCTGCATCTGTACTTGAAGCCGCCAACCTGGGCATTACGTGCATTGTTTCAGAAGCAACCAATTTAAGCGATTACGTAAATATCTACTAATCCGGATTCAGCATCAGCAATGAAAGTAAGACTGAACTTTTGGATGCATTTCTAAAAGTGGCTTCACTTAAAAATAATTCGGGCTTTCAGGAAATGAAGCAAAACGCCATTAACATGGTGAACAAGGCCTTTAACTGGAAAAATCTATTAAAAGACTATTACAAACTTTACTATAGCGTTTATCAGCTTCCAAAGTCTTAGTTGCCAATGCATAACCAGAAATTTATCTCAAAATTAAATGTGCTCCTCCACATTAGTATGTTTATTATGGTGGCGGGCTTTTTTACGTGGAGCGAAAACGTGATGGTAACGCGTGGTTTAAAGGTGGTGGGACGTTTGGGGGTAACCTTTTATGTTTGGCACATTTACAAAATGCTTCTTAACAGCGGTTTACCTTCATCGTTTAAGTGGCGCAACGCCTTGTCGCCATTGTTGTATGCCGCCTATTTGCTGCTTGGATTAATTTCAATTATGTGGAGTACCAATCCCGGTTACAGTGGTTTGCAATGGCTGATGGATGTTGAGTGCCTTTTGTTTGCGTATTATTTTATGCGAAGCATTTTGCTCATTGAAGAACATTATCCCGGGAGTAAAATCCGTTTTTACAACATCATGGGCAATGTCACTTTTATTTTGATTCTTATTTTTTTAATTGGTGCTGTTGCCAATCCAGACGATTTTTTCAGATTGGTGGAAGGTGGCGAAGATTCGCGACTTGGTGGTTATATCATGAATCCAAACGAACTCGGTATGCTGTGTGGTTTGGGCGTATCCTGCCTTATTTTTGATTTATACCGTCAACCCAAAAAGTGGTGGACCATTTTTAAAATAAGCTGCATTGTGGTAGCCCTTGTGCTCACAAAATCAAGATCGTCGTTAATCGGTTTGTTACTGGTTGTATTCTTTCACATCCGTCGTTCATCCAACCTCAAATTAAAATTGCTTGTTTACCTTTCGGTTGCGATGGCTGTGCCGCTTGCCGTTGAAAAACTCGTGATGCGTAAAGGCGGCATTGATGATATTTTATCCATGACCGGGCGCATGCCATTCTGGAAAGCCCTGATTACAGAAGGATTGCCACGTGAGCCTCTTTTAGGATTTGGATTCATGCGCATTGATTATAACGAAGTGTTTGAAAGTGTGCACAGCTATACGGCGCACATGACTCACAACACGTTTATTCAGGTTTTAATGAATCTTGGTTTTATAGGATTTGGGTTGGTTCTGTTTCAAATGTTTTTTACCATCCGCGGATTTGCCAAAGAAAGTACCGAAAAAAAATTAATGCTTTTTGGAATCCTTATCCCAGTGCTGATTAATTCCTTTACCGAATTCGGAATTTTTGGAGAATCAAATTATGGCATACTATTTTATCAATTGCTCATTTTCTCAATATCCTTCGGTAAAGTAAAAGAATTAAGTAAGAGCGAAAAATTACGCACTCACATCCATTCGAACACCTTCAGAAGAAAACAAAACTTCCATGGTGACAAAAAGCTTCAGTTAAATCATTAACAAAATACCAATCCAGGAGAATTTTAAAATTCTCTCTTACCCCTATTTAACTTCTACTTACCTGCAAACAATAATTCGTTTGATTCATTCAACGGATTCTACTTAACTCTAATATTTACTATTAAGTCATCACTTAATTTACATAAGCGAAGCAGGATAATTAGTTGTTTCCAAAAGTTAAAAACCGCTTCCAAATTCTGGAAAAACAAAAATAAGATACAACATTAACTATCTGATATTAAGTCACTTAAGATTCTGGCAAGGTCATTGAAAGTATAGATTCACAAACCAATTCCATGAAAGAACTGTTCCAAAATATGGGTTTCACTGTCTCCCAAAAAAAAGAAGAAGGATACACGCAATCGCTTCACCTTTACGTTATCAGTAATCCTGATGGGACTCCACGTTGGATTTGGCCACAACATGTGAAGCAGCCTCTGTTTCTTAAATTTTACAATGTCTCCGCATGGCGATCGCACTTGTTCAAGTCCCTCATTCAACTTGTTTTTTTAATAAGGGCACAAAGATTTGTTTTTAAAAAAGCAGAACTATTCCTAAAAGAAAATTCAAGTTCTTCCCTTCTTAACATTAATGGTCAATGGGCCGCATTTACTGGTACAACGGGACCAAATAACAAAACACTTGTTTACCACATTCAAAACAAAAAAGCCCATTTCATCAAAATAGCGACGACTGCAAATGCAGCAGAGCTTATTGCCAACGAAACCAAATTGCTTAAAACGCTTGCTAAACGCGAACTTCAAACCTTTTTCGTTCCTGAAATAAATAGTCACACTACTAACTCAGTTAGCTTTAGCGATGTATCGCAGCAGGGCCGTCGCAGTCAAAAACTTAGTCAAAGCCACTTAAACACTTTGCTTGAATTAAACGATTTGTCGGCAGTAAAAATGCAATTGCAGGATTATGATTTATGGCAACAAATGAAATTGGACATTCTGGAACTAAAACAAAACGGTGATTCACGACTTCCAAAAAGCATGCTAAGAATTATTGATACCATAATTAATTCAATTGATAGCAGTAAAACAATTGAGCTATCGCTTAGTCATGGCGATTTTACACCCTGGAACATGTTTTTAAAAAAATACAAATTGGCCATTTACGATTGGGAGCTTGCCAACCCGCTGCGCCCGGCCGGATTTGATGCCTTTCATTTTATTATGCAGCAGGGTATTTTGGTGGAACGCAAAACTTGGCGGGATATTCTACTTGACATTCGCCAACAACTACCGCCCGAAAATTTTGCCCTATTAAACACCTTCAATCTTCTGCCTATGGAAGATTACCTTCGTTTTTACCTCCTATTTAACACTGTGTATTATCTGAAACTTTATTCACAACAGGAAAAATGGCACACGCAGGTGTTTTGGTTGTTGAATGTTTGGAACGAAGCCCTTTCAACCTGCGTTAAAAACAAACATAGCCAACGCGAACTTTTAGCCATGAACCTGTTTGATTTTTTACTCCCTAAAAATTACGCCGCACTCAAGTTTCCGGATATTGCGCCTGAACAATTGAGCGAATTCTCCGACATTGATTTGTGTGCAGGAAAAGAAGTGAACCGCCAACTCCAGGATTTCATTGTTCAACATCCATTGGTGTATTCAGTGCATACTGGTAAAAAAAGTTTTATGGCCACGCACCGTATTTTTTGCAACGATGGTTCGATACTTTGCATTGACGTTATCTGGAAACTAAAAAGAAAAAACCTCGAGATGCTGGAGATCAAAAATTTTCTCACCAATACCAGCATTAATGAATTTGGAATTAAAATGCCCGAGGCCATTGAAAACAGCCGCTACATTGGGCTATTTTATCTGCTCAACAACGCCCCTATTCCCGAAAAATACAGGCCATACCGCACACTGCTTTATAAGTCGAACAAAGTGCTCGACATTTTATTAAGCAGCTATTATGCTGTTGACAATGGGAGCAAAAAAGGGGTGCTCACGTATGTAAAAGTGCAGCATTATAACAATGGTTTAAATTATCAGATTAACACCTTGCAATATGTAATCGATACATTAAGAAGTTACATCCACAACCGTGGCATGGTTATTACCTTTAGTGGGGTTGATGGTGCCGGAAAATCAACCGTAATCGACAAAATAAAATCACGACTCGAAAAACAACTTCGTCAGCCTGTGATTGTTCTCCGTCATCGCCCGTCGGTATTACCCATTTTAAGTGCCCTCACAAAAGGCAAGGCTGCCGCTGAAAAAGCCAGTGTGGAAAGGCTACCCAGAACCGGTGGTAACAAAAGTACCCTGTCTTCACTTCTTCGTTTTGGGTATTATTACACCGATTATGTACTTGGCCAGTTTGTAGTTTACTTTAAATATGTACTACGAGGATACATCGTTTTGTATGACCGCTACTACTTTGATTTTATAAACGATGCGCGGCGCAGCAATCTGCAAATACCCGAATCAATTAGCAAAGCCGGATTTAGCTTGCTGTTAAAACCCAAATACAATTTTTTTCTTTATGCGCAACCAGAAGTAATTCTAAACCGCAAGAAAGAACTTGACCGCGAAACCATTTTAGAGTTAACCGGAAAATACCGTCAACTCTTTAATGAACTCGACCAATCCGATACCGTTAATACTTACAAATCCATTGAAAATCTTGAACTCGACGAAACAATAAACACCATTATTAAAACCATTACTCATCATTCTGTTTGATATGAAAACCATTTTAGAAAAAATCATTCGCTTTCGCAATCCTCTTTTTAAATTCGACGAGGGCTTAAACAACGGCGCACTTTATGAATTCGTTTTGCAACAGGGCCTCAGCCTGATTCGTGGAGGCAGAGTGCTTTTAAGCGGTAAACGTCCAAAAGGTTTATTGGCCGGTAAAGGTGTCACATTTTTCAACATCCGTCGCATTGTGTGGGGTAAATACGTGAGATTAGGCAACCACGTATATATAAGTGCGATTGGTAAGGGACAAATTACATTTGGACATTCTGTAGGAATTGGTGCATTTAGTCGCATTGTGATTTCTTCATCCTTATACAGTTTGGGGCAAAGCATCCACATTGGCAACAATGTAGGCATTGGCGAATTTGCCTATCTGGGAGGTGCCGGAGGTTTGCAGATTGGCGACGAATGCATCATTGGCCAATACTTTAGTTGTCATCCCGAAAATCATTGCTTCGAAAATAATGGAACAGCCTACCGTTTTCAAACCACCACACGGCAGGGCATTAATATTGGCCGAAATTGCTGGATAGGTAGCAAAGTTACGGTACTCGACGGTGTAAGCATTGGCGATAACTGTGTGATTGCGGCTGGAAGTGTTGTAAACAAAAGCATTCCGGCAAACTCAGTGGCAGCAGGGGTTCCGGCAAAAGTAATCAAACAATTACACAACAATTTAAAAGTTGCCTGACATGAAAACAATTGTAGCAAGTGCCTACGCGGTTAATCCCTACAACGGCTCCGAAGACGGTATGGGTTGGAATTACATTTACCAAATTGCAAGGTTTAACAAAGTAATTGCGTTTACGCGAGAAAACAACTGGCTCAACATCGAAAAATTCATGTTCGAAAATCCAGATCCGGTTTACAAAAACATCCGTTTCTTTTACTTCGATTTACCTTATCGTCTGCGCTTTTGGAAAAAAGGAAATCGCGGGGCCCTACTCTATTACCTGCTCTGGCAAAAATTTCTGCCTGACTTTATTAAAAAACAAAATCTTCAATTCGATATTGTTCACAATCTTAATTTTCACAACGACTGGACACCAAGCTATTTATGGACTTTAAAGAAACCCTTTGTGTGGGGACACATTGGCCATCATCCGCGAATTCCAATTCATTTTTTAATACGAAACAAAATCCCTTTTATAATTAAAAACCGGCTTACCTGGGTGGTAAAAAAATTGTTCTGGAAATTTTCGCCTTCACTTAAAACCACGGTACAACAAGCCAGTCACATTCTTTGCATGAATTCGAGTGTTCCAGAAGTATTGCCTATGCCCGAAAATAAATTTTCCATTTCGCCTTCGGTGGCCTCCAAAGATTATGGCTGTTCGTTTAATTCAAAGCCTGAAAAATTTACCCTGATTTCGGCCGGCCGCCTTGTTTCATTAAAAGGGTTTGATTTAACCATTGCCTCTTTTGCAAAATTTCTATCAAGCCTTAATACTCACAAAAAACTTAACTGCGAGTTACTCATTGTTGGGCGTGGCCCTGAGGAAACACGTTATAAAAAAATGGCCACCGATTTGGGTATCGGCGAATTTGTAAAATTTATTCCATGGACACCCCGCGAAGAACTTTTAAATTATTTCAGACATTCCACCGCTTTCTTATTTCCTTCGCACGAAGGCGCCGGCATGGTGGTGGCCGAGGCCTTGTCGTTTGGCTTACCAGTAATATGTTTAAATAATTGTGGCCCGGGAGAATACATAAACCCTGATTGCGGCTTTGCAATTGAGCAGAGCGGGTACAAACAAACAGTTAACGCACTGGCACTCGCTATTTCAAAACTTCACGAGAATCCATTGCTCTTGAATCTTATGAGCCGTAATGCACGCACACAATTCGAGAAAAACTTTAACTGGAATCTCAGGGGCGAACAACTTCATCAACTGTATTCAACATTATAGTGAGTCCTCAAAAATTCAAAAAACAAATTAGAAATAAAATAAACAATTAAGACACATGAAAATTTACGCTTGCCACCTGCTGAACGATTACAGCGGAAGTCCTAAAGTACTAATGCAATTAATAAAAGGCTGGATTGGCCATAAGGTTGATGTAACCATAGTTACCGCCAAAAACCGAAATGGATTTTTGTCCAACATAAAGGGTGCCGACTATTTATTTTTTCCTTATGCCTTTACCACTAATTTTGCCACACGTTTACTTCGCCTTATCTGGAGCCAGGTAGTTCTATTTTTTAAACTATTTGGTGTGGTAAAAAAAGAAGACATTATTTATGTTAACACCGTTTTGCCATTTGGCGCGGCTTTGCTGGGTAAACTAAAAGGTTGCCGGGTTATTTACCACATTCACGAAACATCGGTTAAACCAGCCATTTTTAAACGCTTTTTGTTTGGAATGATAAAATTAACCGCCAGCGAAGTGATTTGTGTTTCTAAATTTTTAAATCAAACCGAAATCATTAAAAACAAAAAAACGCATGTGCTTTATAACGCCATTGACGACGATTTTTTTCGCACGGCAAAAAACTTTACACTCAAAAAAAAGGCCGACAAAAATATTTTAATGATTTGCTCTTTGAAAGCCTACAAAGGAGTGAACGAATTTATTGAAATTGCAAAACGCAAACCCAACTATAAATTTAAACTAGTGGTAAATGCTGCGGAATCTGACATTTCGCACTATTTTGCCAACAGCGCGCTTCCCAAAAACCTGAGTATTTTTCCTGCACAAAGCAACACACATCCCTTTTACCAATGGGCCGATGTGGTGTTAAATCTTTCGAGACCGGCCGAATGGGTTGAAACATTTGGACTAACCATTGTGGAAGCCATGAGTTACGGCCTTCCGGTGATTGTGCCACCTGTGGGTGGTATTACCGAACTGGTGGACGAAGGCTTTAACGGCTATCGCATTAACAGTAACGATCCGGCACACATTGCTTTTAAATTAAGTGAATTGTTGGAAGATGAAATCAGGTATAAGAGTATGCGCAAAGCGGCCCTTTACAAAATAGGATACTTTAAAGAAGAGGTGTTTATTAATAAAAACCTTGCCATACTTCGCAATCCGGATATTAGTCCTTGTCTGAATTAAATACTTTACAAAATAGGGTGGAATATTTTCCGGAATCGGGAAAAATAAACCACCGCAAATTTGCAACTACCTTAAAACCAAACAAATAAAAATGTGGCACAAATCCTGTAATCATTAACAATAAATATCAGCTTACATGCAAAAAATAGCCATTATAGGAACCGTTGGTCTTCCTGCAAACTACGGGGGATTTGAAACGCTAAGCGAACACATAGTTAAAAACCTGGGTAAGGAATACCGGTTTACTGTTTATTGTTCCGGAAAAAAATACCCGGCAGCCAGGCGCTTAAAAAATTACCTCGGTGCTCAATTGCGTTATTTGCCATTTGATGCCAATGGTGTACAAAGTATTATTTACGACAGCTTATCCATTTTGCACGCCTTGTTTTATGCCGATGCACTTTTGGTGCTTGGTGTAGCCGGTGCCTGGTTATTTCCATTTATTAAATTGTTTACCAACAAAAAAATTATTGTGTCGATAGATGGCATTGAATGGAAAAGGGATAAATGGAATTTTGCTGCTAAATTTTATTTATGGTGGGTCGAAAAAATGGCAGTGAAATTTTCGCACATCGATATTTCCGATAACGAATCCATTCAAAATTATACGGCCATTCGCTACGGCAGCCTTAGCCGCATTATTGAGTATGGTGCCGACCATTGTTCTGCCGTGGCTAAAACAAAAGAAGTTTGTGAGAAATTTCCTTTTCTTAATGCTCCATACGCCATTAAAGTTTGCCGCATTGAACCCGAAAACAACATTCAAATGGTGCTGGAAGCGTTTAGCAAATTCAAACATCAAACCCTTGTAATCATCGGCAACTGGAACAACAGCGACTACGGAAAAAATCTCCGGGCTAAGTTTAAATTTTTTGAGAACATAATTATGCTTGATGCCATTTACGATCAAACATTACTGAACATGCTACGCAGTAATGCCTCTCTTTACATTCACGGTCACTCGGCAGGTGGCACCAACCCATCGTTGGTGGAAGCCATGTTTATGGGTTTGCCGGTGCTGGCGTATGATGTATCGTACAACCGCACCACCACCGAAAACAAGGCCTTCTATTTTAAAACCATTCACGACATTCATAACGGGGTGATGCAGTTACAGGGCGAAAAACAAAAACAATTAGCGGCCGTTATGAAAGAAATTGCAGGCAGACGTTATACCTGGAAAGTGATTGCCAGCAAATACCGTTTACTCATAGCCGAAGTGATGCAAACAGTTGGTAAAAAATCGGTAACCGCCAAGTCCGCAAAGCTGGATAGCCGTGTGCTTTTAAATTACGAACTCTCGCACCTTAAATATCAAAAATTGTTTTACGAAAAAGATTAAACCATGCAATCACTATTTCAATTAGGCCTTTGCGCAATTTTGTCCGCTCTTATCGCGTTAATACTTATCCCACTTTTAAAACGTGTGGCGTTAAAAGTTAATCTGGTGGATGTACCCAATAAACGCAAAGTTCACAGCAGTCCCATTCCTTTGGTAGGTGGCATTGCCATTGCCCTTTCTTCAGTCACTGCGCTACTGTTATCCTCCCAACTATTGCCAATGGTGAAAAATTACATGGGTTTAATCATAAGTGGTTCCGTTATTTTTGTGATGGGAATTGTGGACGATCGTTTTGACATTAAAGCAAAATACAAACTTATTATCCAGTTGGCTTGCGCCTACACCATATCCTCCTATGGTGTCCGCATCAGTTCGCTGTATGGCTTGTTTGGCATTTACGATTTACCCGAAGTGGTTCAGTACCTGTTAACCATTATTGTCATCACGGGAACTGTGAACGCTTTTAATCTGATGGACGGTGTGGATGGATTGGCAGGAGGCTTGTCTTTACTGGGCTTTGCATTATTTATGTTTATTGGTTTATACAACCACAATTATTTACTGAGCACCATCAGTGTATCGTTTATTGGTGCCATACTGGTATTTCTGAAACACAATTTTTCTGAAAATAAAATTTTTATGGGCGATTCGGGTTCTCTGTTTCTGGGCTACATTCTTATTTCCTTTGGCATCAGCACCATCGAACATCCGGGGGCAATTCTGCACATCAATCAATCATCCGTGTTATTATCGGTGGCTGCCTTCTTTGCTATTCCCCTGCTCGATTCCATAAGGGTTTACAGAGGGAGGATTAAAAACGGAAACTCTCCATTTAAAGCCGACAAAACACATTTGCACCACCTCTTTTTATCCATTGGTCTCAAACACCAAAAAATTTCGCTGGTAATTTTGCTTTTAGTGAGTGTTCTGGTGCTATTTATTCTAGGCTACAACCGCTTTCTTTCATTGAGTATTACTCTGTGTGTCATTCTTCTTTTCTATACCATAGTTACGCGCACCTTGCGAATGCTGGTTGAATTTAATAAATGGAAGGAAAAAATAAAGCAAATAGAAAAAAACTAAGTGCTTTATAAAGTGTGTTGTTTGGTATTCAACTTCAGAGCATAGGAACATCTGTTAAATTCAATTTTAAGCCAATTAATTGGTTAAATTTGTTACTACAGAAATTCTTCACCATGAAAAAAACTTTACTTCTCTGCGTCCTGTTTTTAACTGCCGGAACTGTGGCGTTAAAGGCACAGGCGCTTTTTGCCCCTATTACCACTACCAATTATAATTTTGATGCGGTGGCCGAAGCCAACTCCTCATCGTTAACCACCACCGGAGCCATTGATGGCAGTAACTATGTGATGCACAGCATGGCCTATGCCGGACTTTATTCCATGAGTGTAGGGCTACCTAACAGCGGCCTGATAGCGGCAGGCTCGCGCACCTTTCAATTGCAACCATACACTCAAAACAACACCTGCTTTTTAATTGCCAGTCAGGTGGACTCGATTGAACTGGTAACTCCTGCGCCATACAACGCACTCAGTGTACTGGGTTTTGCCACCGAAGGTGCCGGAACCATGAATGTGACAGTACGTTTTACCGATAACACTACCCAGGTATTTAATAACATTTCGGTGGCCGATTGGTTTACCGGAACCAACAATATTTTGAATGGCTTTGGCCGCACCAACCGCACCACCGGCGTTATCAGCAGTCCTGCGTCGGCACCTAATTTATATCCTTTCGACTTTAACCTGAGTTGCCCCAACCGTTCAAAAAACGTAAAGAACATTAAGTTCAACAACACCGGCACCAACCCACGGCTTTGTCTCATGGCCCTTTCAGGTGCTTCCAATGCTTCTACAATTACAGCCACTTCCAATCCTGTAACCTGTCAGGGTGGCACCAATGGCTCAGCCTCGGTGGTAGCAACAGGTGGCACGCCTCCTTATACGTATTCCTGGACCACCTCTCCCGCTCAACTTGGCAGTCTGGCTTCGGGACTTTCGGTGGGCACCTACACCTGCATAATAACCGATGCCGGCAACTGTTCGGTTAGCACCACAGTAGCCGTTAACCAAACACTGGTGACTCAGCCTTCGTTATTTGTTTCATCCAATGGTACCACGGCCTGCATGGGTAACACAGTGGCACTGGCTGCATCGGGCGCCAATTCATACACCTGGAGCACCGGTTCAACCGCACAATTAATTATTGTTTCTCCTTCATCCAATACCACCTACACAGTGGGCGGCTATAATTCTTCCAATTGTTATTTAACAGGCAGCATCAGCATTGTTATTATTCCTTTGCCAACGGTTACCATCACTTCTTTGCCTGCATCGCTTTGTGTTAATTCGCCAAGCATTGCTTACAGTTATGGTCCATTAGGTGGTAACCTAAGTGCTCCTGGTTTTACACCGGGTGTTTTTGAACCTTCCTTTTCGGGTGCAGGGCTTGCCACCATTTCTTACACTTACACCGATAGCAATGGTTGCAGCGGAATGGCCAGCACCAGCACTCAGATTAATCCTTTGCCCACAGTAACCGTGGCACTTGGCACTCAAAGTTTTTGCACCAACTCAGCGGCTTTTAACCTTTCGGGTTCGGGCAGCCCTTCGGGTGGAACCTTTTCAGGGCCGGGTGTTAGTGGCAGTGTGTTTACTCCCGCTTCGGCAGGCACAGGTACCGCGTTGATTATTTACTCTTATACGGATGCTAACAATTGTTCGAATTCAGATACCACAGCAGCCATGGTTTATTCTCTGGCAGCCCCAAGCCTTTCGGTGGCACGCAATGGCTATTGCCCTAATTCTCCTAACATTCAAATAGTGGCGAGTCCAACGGGTGGAACCTACACGGGCACAGCGGTAAATGCCAATGGTTTGTTTTCGCCACAGCAGGCGGGTATTGGCACATTTACTGTTTCTTACTCAATTACTTCGGGTGTTTGCACCATGGCCAGTGCCATTACCTTAACGGTTAATTCGTGTGCCGGTTTACAGGAACTGAATACCGAATTATTTGAACTTTCGCCTAATCCCAACAATGGAACATTTATTGTTACATCGCCGAAAAAGCTGGATTTACTGGTGTTTGATAACATGGGCAGGGTGGTATTAACCAGGCAATCAATTGCCGAAAATACGCCTGTGAGTATACAACTGGATAATTTGGCTGGAGGAATTTATTATGTTAAAGCTTATACCGGCAATGAGACCAAAATTGTTAAAATTGTGGTAACGCCTTAACAAAGGATTGTTAATTCACTTAAAAGCCTTTCGATTTCGGGAGGCTTTTTTTATGGAGCAGAATAGTTTTGAACAAATTACTTTTGCACTGTTTTTTAGGTACATTTGTAATACTATTTGTTACATTCTTTACTGCCCTAACCATGAAAAAAATCCGTATCATGATGGCTGAGGACCATCATTCTGCCCGTCAGGCCTATTTATCCGTATTGAGTGAAGAATCCAACTTTCAGATTATTGGGGAAGCTCCCAATGGGTTTGAACTGTTGAAACTTATTGAAAAACGCGTGCCCGACATTGTGTTGGTGGATATTGAAATGCCAGTGATGGATGGTTTCAGAACAATTACGATACTGAAAGAAAAATACCCTGACATAAAGCCCATTGTGTTATCGATGCACAACGAATCGTATTATATATCTCAGCTAATTCTTTGCGGAGCGAGGGCCTATTTATCTAAATCTTGCAGCATGGAAGAGCTGATTGAGGCCGTTAACAAGGTTTATACGGATGGGTTTTATTTCAGCGAATCCCTATCCCGTGTAATTGTGTCTTCGTCGTTTAAAGACCGCAAATTTCAGGAAAACCTAAGGCACATTGCCCTGAGTGAACGGGAGATAGAAGTTTTGCGCCTGGTGTGTGCTGAAAAAAGCAACCGGCAAATTGCCGAACAACTTGGCATTGTTACCGAAACGGTTGACTACCACCGCCGCAACATTTACCGAAAAACTAAATCCTCCAGTTTAATTGGTCTTATTAAGTACGCCATTAAAAATGGCATAATGGTGGTGTAATTGTTAGGAGTATCTGTTACAAAAAGTTTTTTGCAAAGCTTTTAAAGTAGCGGCTTATGAACTGATAAATGAGTGTGTTGAGTTTTACCACCGCCCATGACATGGCAAACACAATCAGCAAGGCCAGATAATAATTGTTGAAATTTAAGAGTCCTGAATAATACAGCATTTTACATAGCACCGAGATTATCATGGGATGAATAACGTACAACAAAAAATGGTTGGCTCTGTTGTAAAGCGTTTCGTTTACATTGCTGAATTTTTGCAGAATGAGAAAGGCGAAATAAAACACAAGTACCGGCACAATTAAACTATTTATGACATACAAGGTGGCGTAATCTCTTTGACTTGAAACATTCATCACTAAAAGCGAGGCCAAGATGGCCATTGAAATGCTGCTGAGTAAAAGTTTTTTGGTGAGAAAGAAATTAAAGTACTGCTTATTTAATCCAAAAAAGGCGCCTACTAAAAAGAAAATGATGAAACGGTATTTTATAATCAATTGCGTTTGTGTGACATTGCTTTCAAATTCCCACCAATAAAAGGTCATGATGGCAAGCAGCAATGTAAAGAACAACGGTTTGTTTTTGGTTACGTAAGGAAACAATGGCGCCAGAATAAACACAAACAGTAAATTATTGAGGTACCACAGGTGCTTGGCCACGGCCAGTTCGGGATAAAATAAGGATTTTATAAAATTGAGGGGGGATATTGTTTGTGGTGCATTAACAAACACATTGCTTTTATAACCGTTTACGATGAAAATGAGCAGGTTGTTAAACACAAAGAAAAATCCAACCCAAAACACAAAGGGCACCAAAATTGATTTTATCCGTTTGGCGTATTTTTCTTTGATGAAGGTATTCCAGTGTTGGGGATTGTTTGAAAAATCGCGAAAGAACAGGTAGCCCGAAATGGCTGCTAAAATCGATGCGGGATGGAAATACCCTAAAAAACTATTATAAATGCCCAACAAAAATTTAGGCACATCTATTTTGGCGTATTCCACCATATAAATGTGCGAATGTATAAATACAACCAACAGCAGCGAATAATTTCTGAATGCATTAATCATAAATTTATACTATATTGGCTGCCACAAAAGAGAATGTTTGACCATTAAAAAAAACTATGACTGTTAATAACACCATTTCGCCCAAAGCAAAATTCGGCAAAAATGTAAGCATTGGACAATTCAATATTATCGAAGATAACGTGGTTATTGGCGATAACGTTGTTATAGGGAGCTTTTGCATAATTCGCTCAAATGTAAAAATAAAAAATGATGTTGTTTTAAAAAATCACATCGAAATACGTGAGAACACGAGTATTGATAAAGCTTCTTTTGTCGATTCCTATGTGGCGGTTTCTGGCAGCGTAAAAATTGGAAAAAATGTAACCCTGCGTTATGGAACCATTTTGGCCCGGGGTGCTGAAATCGGCGATGGCTGCTACTTATCGCCACGTGTGATGCTGAATAATCTGAATCAGGACAAGCAGCAGATTGGTGGTGCCAAACTCGGAAAAAACTGTTTTATAGGCACACAATCTGTACTGCACCACGGTGTAAAATTGGGCAGCAATGTTACTGTTGGTGCCATGTCGTTTGTAAATAAAGATTGCCGCACAGGCTGCACTTACGTAGGCATTCCGGCGCGATTGATCAAAAAAAAGGAATAATTCCTTTGGGGCTAACCCCAATTTTGCAAACCATAAAAGGTTATCCTTAAAATAATAGCCGCAAGAAAAAGTCGCTGCATTCGTTCCGAAAGGTATATTTACAGTGCATTTCTATTCGTAATATTTTGTCGGCATTTACTAATACACGTTTAATTCAGTTGATTTTTTTTGGCAACTATTTCTATGGCCTTTGTGCAGTAGCTTTATGCCTCGAATCGGGTTTGCAACAAAAACTGCCGCTAAATGCCCCTGAATATTATGCTCTCACGTTTTGTATAACGGTGTTATTTTACACTCAGGCCTATGTGAAAACCGAAACACCCAGCCATAATGATAATCAGCGCGCGCAATGGTATAACAGCAACCGCGGCCTGATATCATTTACACAAACCTTATTTGCGACTCTAAGCCTGCTGCTCAGTTTACTTTTGTTCAGGAGGCACTACAATGGATTTACTTTACCAAATGCAATGGAATTTGTGCTTTTGCTCAGTTTTCCGGTAGCGGCTTTGCTTTATTATTTCCCGGGACGAGGTCGATTTAATTTACGCAACGTTGGCTGGCTTAAACCTTTTATTATCGGCTTTATATGGACGGGTGCCGTAAATGTTTATCCGGCCTTATTTTATTATTTAAGCCATGGCACACATTCTATTTTTTCAACCACTGTGCTTTTGTTGTTTCTCAAAAACTTTATGTTTATTTCCATTCTTTGCATTATGTTCGATATTAAGGATTACGCCATGGATTACAACCACCAGCTAAAAACTTTTGTGGTAAAAGCCGGTTTGCGTTATACTATTTTTTACATCATTGTTCCACTTACCCTATTGGCACTTGCTTTTATGATAAGCATAGCCACCATACAACAGTTTAATCCCTGGCGCATAATTTTAAATGCGCTGCCATTTTTAGGTATTTTGTTAGTGGCCTACTCGCTACAAAAACGAAAATCCATTTTCTATTACCTTATAATTATTGACGGTTTGATGCTGGTAAAATCGGCAGCGGGTATTTTAGCGGTTGTTTACTTTGGAAACTAATGTTAAAATACTAAATCGATACGTCCATTTGCCTTTATTGACAAGGGTTTAGCGGCTTCTTTATTTTATTTGTTAAGCACACATTTTTATAATATTATTGCAGGAATATAATCTCATTTTATGAAACATGTTACCCTGCTTACGCTCTTGTTTGTTTTCCTGATTTCGGGAGTTAATGCCCAAAACAAAAAAAGAAGCACAAAAAAAAACACAAGCACTTATCCGCAAAGTTTTACTATTAGTAAAGCAGAGTTTGATGCCATTATGGCCACCGAAGTTAACGCGGCGATTAGTATGCCGGATAACAAATACGTGGATAAATCGAAGGTAATTATACACACACACAATGGCGACATGCAGTTTGTGAAGGTGAACTTGAATTATTTTCCAAAATCGGGATTGATGATTCAGGTAAATGGTGAGTATTCCACCCAGATTTTTTTACTATCGGATGACAAAACCTTATCCTACAAAGCCCGCGTGGATAAAGAACTGATAACACTTACCAAATGCACCAGAGACGAAATTGTTTCAGAATAAATTGATAACGATGAAAAGCAAGATTATTTTATTTCCATTCCTTTTATTGGTAAGCATCCAAAGTAAGTTGAATGCTCAGATTTTTAACAGCAATCCTTCAATAACCAACAAAGTAATATACCTCGATTTTGATGGACAAAAAGTAAGTGGCACCCTTTGGAACAATGGCAACACAATTAACGCAGCGCCTTCCACAGCTTCTGCGGCCAACAAAAAAGTTATCTGGCAAAGGGTGAGCGAAGATTACCGTCCGTTTAACGTAAATGTAACCACCGATTCCACCCGCTTTAACAATGCACTGCCCACTTCCCGCATACGTCTGGTATTTACACCCACCAGTTCCTGGTATGGTTCGGCCGGTGGCGTGGCTTATCTTGGAAGTTTTAACTGGGGCGGCTACCCCGGTACTCCGGCCTGGATTTTCGAAAATCAATTGGGTTACAATGCCAAAAGCATGGCCGAAGCTGCTTCGCACGAAACCGGGCACACACTCAGCCTCATGCATCAGAGCACCTATAGCAGCGCCACCTGTTCTAAAACCGCAGAATATAATCCGGGGCAAGGCAGCGGTGTTACCTCCTGGGCGCCCATTATGGGAGTAGGCTATTCTAAAAACGTTACCATTTGGCACAATGGCCCTAATGCCACAGGTTGCAACGTGCTGCAATTCGATCATGGAAATGGCGCACCCGGAATTACCGGTAGTTCGTTTTTGAGCTTTTTACCTGACGATGTTGGCAATACCACTGCTACAGGAAAAATTTTGAATCTTAACAACATTAACCTCTCCGATTCTGGAATAATAACTACACCAACTGATATTGATCTTTACAACTTCACGATTTGTAATTCGCGATATGTTTCTGTGAATGTAAAACCCTGGGCACTTGATACCACGCCGGGTAGCTATGCAGGTGCCAATCTGGATGTGAAGCTAAAACTCTTTAATGCAGCAGGTACCATGCTCGCCGCCGATTCATCGCTTAGTAAGCTGAATGGTTTGTTGGGTATGACGTTGGCACCGGGCGCCTATTACTTTACGGTGGATGGCGGTAGCTCTTCCAATTACTCGGATTATGGCAGCATTGGAAAATATTATGTAGGGGTTAAAGCCACCAATCCACCGCAACTGGCCAATACCATTGTTACTCCCACTAATTTTTGTTCGGGTCAAAACACGGTATTGACTTATTCATCCAATGGCAGTCCTAATACATGGCAGTGGACCATTGCGGGGCCTACTTCCACCACTTCGGCCATTGGCAATCCCACTTTTAATTTTAGTCCTGCGGGCATTTATACCATCACTTTGTTGGCTACCGGCACCACATCTACCAGTTGCCCTGTTACCACCACAGTAGATGTTGGTTCATTACCCGTTATGAGTGTATTAGGCACCAACACAGTTTTGTGTCCGCAAAAATCAGGTTCACTTTCGGCAACCGGTGCTACCTCTTATACCTGGCTGCCAGGCGGCTCTGTGGGTGTTTCTTTGTTGACCACGCCCAATGTTAATACCACCTACACTGTTATAGGAAACAACGGCACTTGCATTAACTCGGCTGTGTCAACACTTAGTGTGAGCCCGGGTTTTAATGTCAATCTTTCGGCAAGTAATAATACCATTTGTTTGGGTGCATCGGTTACCATCACGGCTTCCGGTGCCAGCACCTATACCTTTAATCCGGGCAACATCACCACCAATCCTGCTGTTCTCAGCCCAACCTTTAACACTAACTTTACTGTTACTGCCAACAGCAACGGTTGCCTTAAAACGGGATTAATTTTAGTAAAGGTAACACCGGTAACAGATTTAACCGTTACAGCCACCGAAACGTTGGTGTGCGCCTTTCAATCACTTACCATCACAGCAAATGGGGCATTAAACTATACCTATAATCCGGGCGGCCTCACCGGCAATCCAATTGTGCTTACACCCAGTGTGCCAACAATTTATACGGTTACCGGAGCTGACGCCAACAACTGCCTTTCGGACACCACCGTTGAAGTGCTGATTGACATTTGTGCTTCGGTAAGCAGCATTAAAGGTAATGCTTCCAAATCCATTCGTATGTTTCCAAATCCGGCTTCTACACAGTTTATTATTGAAACAGATGGTGGCAATTACTTAACTGAGATTTATGATTCTGTTGGCGCACTTGTTTACTCTGTTAATTCCGGTGAAAAAAAGAACATTTATGTGGACACTCAAAACTGGGGTAAGGGTATTTATCTGGTAAGAATGTATTCGGGAGATAAAGTTGTTGCGGAACAAAAAATGGTGTTGCATTGATGGCCATTGTGGTTTCTATAACCCAAAGCCTCCGCTAGTGTTGGAACAAATCGCTTTCTGAATTTCGCAATTTTTCTTTGATGAGTTCATTTTCCATATTGATGTCCCGGCCTTTTCGTGAATCTTTCACGCTACGGTCAAACACATTACTTTCTTTATTTATTTGTGAAATGAAATACCGTTTTTCAAACACATCAAAAAAAGTTATCCGGCTGTGGCTGTAAAAATTTTTTGCTTCAAACGAGGCCAATAGCTCTTTCCATTCAGGAAAATATAACCAAAATAGTGGCACCGTTTTATCTTCGCTTGCCCTGTAAATAAGCGGTGCCCAGCCTATAATGTATTTTTCGAGCTCACCGCTTTTGTTGTTAATTACCCAATCCTCAAGCAGTAAATAACTTTTTATGTCGTCGCCCATCAGGTAGCGGGTGGTTTTTGTTTGCAGGCGGGTTTCCTTGCCATCGGCATCAAAACTTAAAACCACTGATGTATCGTTGTAGGTAAGTGCATTCAACACCTGTTTTTCGGACATGCGCGTTTTATAAGCCAGGGCAAAATTATCGCTCCCAAAGGCATTTAGTTGTTTTACCAATAGCCCGAATTTGATGATTTCGAGCAGGCCCACTTCGGTGCAGTTTTTATTGGTGTTTAATAATTCTTTGTTTTGTGGATTATCCAAAGAAATAGTACGCCATATACGTGTTCCCTTCATTTGATTTTGAGGGGCCACGGTATCGGGCTTAAACACGCCGGAATAATTTTCACTTAAAAAACAATCCGACACCGTATAGTCATACAGGCCGGGGCTGTTTACCCCACCCTGACTATAAGCCAGAAGTTGTGTGAACATTAAAACCAGTATGAATATGTAATAACGCACTTTGTATTGCTTGCATTAAGGTATAAAAATATTGGTGGTTTAACCATTAAATTTTATTTCAGTGAGGAATTTCTAAATTCCCTTTTTTGCTATTTGTTTGGTAAGGTGAAATACTGGCGAATGGGTCAGACGTTTCCAACATTATTTTCGGCTTCGAATAGGCAAAACTCTGCAAATAAGGGCATTTTGATTGCCCATAAATTCGTTATCTTTATTCTCTTTAATAACAAGTAAATTAACGAATACACGGCTTCATTATAAGTTTAGCAGGTATTCCGACAACTGAAAATAACGTATGAAAATTTCTTATAATTGGCTCAAAACCCTTATTAATACCACACTTTCTGCCAACGAGGTAGCCGAACAACTCACTGCTGCCGGCCTAGAGGTAGAAGGCACAGAAGCTTTTGAAAGCATTAGCGGCGGTCTAAAAGGTTTGATGGTTGGTCATATTCTTGAGTGTGCCAAACATCCTGATGCCGACCGTCTGAGTTTAACCAAGGTGGACATTGGCCGTGGCGAACCGCTTTCGATTGTATGTGGTGCGCCCAATGTGGCAGTGGGACAAAAAGTAATTGTCGCCACCGTTGGCACAAAATTGTATCCAAGTGAAGGTGATCCGTTTGAAATTAAAAAATCGAAAATACGTGGTGCCGCCAGCGAGGGCATGATTTGTGCCGAAGATGAAATTGGGTTAGGAAAAAGCCACGCCGGTATTATGGTATTGCCCGAAGACACTGCCGTGGGCTTACCAGCTTCAGAATACTTTAACATTGAAAGCGATGTTGTCCTTGAAATTGGGTTAACACCTAACCGCAGCGATGCCGCCTCACATTTGGGTGTGGCCCGCGATTTGGCAGCACTGCTCAATACTTCAGAAAACAACCACAACAACGCTGTAAAATTAATTGGTTTAAACGAATTGCCCGAAGCCAGTGGCCTTGAGCAAATAGCCATTAAGATTGAGAACCCCGAAGCCTGCAAACGCTATTCGGGACTTGTGATTAGTGGTGTTACCGTGAGCGAAAGTCCTGACTGGCTTAAAAACCGTTTAAAATCAATTGGTTTGCGGCCCATTAACAACGTTGTGGACATTACCAATTTTGTGTTGCACGAACTGGGTCAGCCCCTGCATGCCTTTGATGTGGAGAAAATAAAAGGCAAACAGGTGTTGGTAAGAACGGCAAAAGCAGGCGAAAAATTTAAAACCCTCGACGGGGTTGAGCGAACACTTAACGAACTGGATTTGATGATTTGCAATGAGCAGGAAGCCATGTGCATTGCGGGTGTTTTTGGCGGACTTGAAAGCGGTGTTACTGAAAAAACCACTTCGGTGCTTTTAGAAAGTGCTTATTTTGATGCCGGATTTGTTCGTAGAACGGCCAAACGTCATGGTTTAAAAACCGATGCTTCGTTTCGTTTTGAACGTGGCACCGACCCCGAAATAACAGTTACTGCCCTGGTAAGAGCCGCCAACTTAATTCTCGAAATTGCCGGGGGCCGCATCAGCATGGACGTTACAGACATCTATCCTGAAAAACTGGAACCATATAAAGTGGCTTTTTCCTACGAAAATTGCACCGATTTAATTGGTAAGGAAATTGACCGAGGCATTATAAAAAACATTATTCTGAATCTTGGTATTGAAATTAACAGCGAAGGCAGCGACGGGCTTTTACTTCATGTGCCGCGCTACAAAACAGATGTGACGCGCCAAGCCGACGTGGTGGAAGAAGTGATGCGCATTTATGGATACAACCATGTGGAAGCCAGCAAAGCCATTTCGTATTCGGCCGGCATACAGGGCAAACAGGTGGAACCCGTGCTTGAAAATAAAATTGGTACGCTCCTCGAAGGTTTTGGGTTTAATGAAATGATGAATTTGTCGTTAAGCAAAGAAAACTATTATGCTTCTTCCGAAAATCTGGTAAAAGTGCTCAACCCACTTAGCAGCGATTTAAATGTGTTGCGCGCCGATCTTTTGTACAGCGGATTAGAGACCATTGTATATAACATTAACCGCAAAAATTCTGATTTAAAATTATTTGAATTTGGCAGAACATACGAGTTGGGTGCTACGGACGATGACAAATACAAAGAAGAAAAATACCTGAGCATTTTTGTGTCCGGTAATTTATTTTCTCAAAATCCTTATGCACTCAATCAAAAGGCCGATTTTTCTTATTTAAAAAATGTGGTTAATGCGCTTCTTCAAAAGTGTGGCGTTACTTCTTTTAAAACAACCGAAAGTACGTATTCTGAATTTTCATCTGGCTTAACGTATTTACTCAATAACAAAGCGCTGGCAGAACTTGGCCTTGTTTCTAAAAAGGCATTGAAGCAACTGGATGTGCCTCAGGACGTGGCCTACGCGCGCATTAACTGGAAAGCGCTGGTGAAAGCCTGGTCGAAACAAAAAATTGAATTTGAAGAAATCAGTAAGTTTCCTTCGGTGCGAAGGGATTTGGCTTTACTGATTGATAAAACCGTGAAATACCAACAGATTGAAGAACTGGCCTATGCCACCGAAAAAAAGTTTTTGAAGGAAGTGAATTTGTTTGACATTTATGAAAGTGAAAAACTTGGCAATAAAAAATCCTACGCGGTTAGTTTTACATTGCTTAACAACGAAGCCACTTTAACCGATAAACAAATTGACGGTGTGATGGAAAAACTGATTACCAACTACAAAGAAAAACTGGGTGCTGAATTAAGATAATCCAAATTAAACTCAAATGAAAATAACCAAACTCCTCGGCGTACTACTTTTTGTGCTTTCGCTTAATTTAGCGGCACAATCCAACAAACTCGATAAAAAAATGCAGAAGGTTTACGACCTTGTGGATAAGGATAAAATTAAAGAAGCCGGCGAAAAACTGGAAGAGTTATTGAACGAAAACCCTGAATACGGGCAGGGTTGGGACTATCTGAGCAAAATACGTTACAAGGAATACAAGGACGCAAAACTTGCCGATAATCTTTTTAACGGAAAAGTGACCATTACCACTAAAGACAAGAATGGCAAGGAAATTAAAAAGGAAGACGATACACTTGGAAATTCCTTATTAAAATTATTATCGGAAATTAAACCTTCTAAAAAAGCGTTTAACAAATACCTTTATTTTATGCGCAAGGGCTTGCTTACATCGCCCGATGCCGACCACTGCTCGGTGGTGTTGCGCAATTATTACATCGACCCCGAAGTTGACACTGCGGTGAGCAAAAAAGCCCTCAAATATTTTAATGAAGCGGAAGAAGAATTCAGTAAAAAAAATTATGCCGATGCCGCTAAAATGTATAAACGTGCCTTAGAGGAACAACCGGATTTTTTTAAAGCCAGTTTGTACATGGGCGATTGTTTCTTTTTTGTGGAGGATTATGTAAATGCGATTGCTTCGTTTAAGGCGGCCAAACAAAAATTTCCGCAATTGCTGGAACCCCGCAAATACCTTATTGATGCGTATGCCAAATCGAAACTCTACGACCTGGCTCTGAATGAGGCGATTGAAACCATGGCAGTGTATCCTGATTTGAGTGTGATTGCCAAAATGGAGGATGCTGCTTATCTGATAAATAAAAAAATAAACATTCAATGGACTCCGCGCCGCGTTTTTCCAAACAGCTTTAAAACAGATTCGTTATTGGCCTTGTCGAACAGTTTCAGCGAAGAGTTAAAACCGGCCAAAGACCCCTGGAATTATTATCTGGAAGCCAAATCGGTAATTAAACCGGTTTGCAACAGCAAGGGACTGATTGTGAAACCCACTTCACTGAGCATGTCGCATTACATGGAAGTGTATAGTTGGGAAGAGATGTTGAAAAAAAGCAAAGACCCCATGTTGGATCAGGCGCGCAAAATGCAGGAAGCCGGCTTTTTGGATTGTTATGTGTTGGTGACTTGCTACCACATTGATTTTTACGATCAGTACCTGGATTTTGTTACTAAAAACAAAGCCAAAGTGGTGGATTATTACAAAAAATTTCTGGTGGCAAGGGATTGATGGGGCTTTGTGATGACGTAGAAATGAAATGACAATGAAAATTATTTATTTCCTCTCTAATAGAAACTTTTCTAACAGCATCTAAGCCAACACTTAATTAAATTTACGGCCAATACCAATATAAGGAATTGGCACCGTTTTTAAATTTAACTTAAAGCTGTTATCGGCATTGTCAATAAACGAATAGCAACCAAATGTCCAATTGTAGCGCTCGTCGCCAATCAGCTTAAAGCCAAGCCCACCAATGAGCGACATGGTGCTCGGCAGATACCAGGCTTCGGCTACTACTGCCACATTTTGCGAAAACCGGTTGCAATAGGCCGCGCTTACAAATGGCACATTGATAAAGGCTTTGGTGGTAGAATTTGAAATGAGTTGTGCTCTTATACCCAAAATCCCTCCCGAAAAAGTAAAATTTTTATTGCTGGTGCCGTGTGTGTATTTTAATAACATGGCCGATGCCCAAAACGCCGGATTGCCGTTATTCGATCCAAACAAACGCCCCACCCCAAAGATGGCACCACCAACCGAATTATAAGTATTTAATTTGAACGCGCATTTAATGCCTAAACTAAAAGGTACAAAGGCAATCGCATTGGTGGTAAAGGCAAAGTTCTTATTAATGGAGTAGTCGATATTTTGAAGCAGTAACCAATGGTTGTTACTTACAACGCCTCCATCGTCAAATTCAAAGGCACTGCCCGAAAGTAAATAGGTATCAGCGTGGCTGTTTTCTTCAAAGGCTTCTTCTTTTATGGGCTTTTTAATCTCCAACGGTCTGGCACTTACAATGTCGGCTTTATTCAATTCCAGTTTTTCGTTTATGCTGCGGTTCTCCAAAGTCACCGATTTAGGCGTTTCCTTAATTACGTAACCCGTGTGGGTGGTGCCTGCCACCGTTTTAAAGATATACTTCACTTCCGGCTGATAAAGCGGTTTAAAGTATAATGAGTCGGAGCCGCTTTGGCCGTATTGGCTAAGCGATAATAAGAAAAACACACAAAGGGTAATTATTTTTTTCACGTTAATGTTTTGTTGCTTGTAAGAATCTTGTTTTTCCGCTTAAATCTTTTAGTAGTTCACATGTTTTAAATTGACCTGATGCTTCTACATATTCCAAAACTTTTTGGGCTGTTAAAGGATTCAGTTCAAAATAAAGGCTCCCTCCTGAGTTGAGTTTAGTTGAACAAATGTCGGTTATTTTTCTATAAAAAAGAATATCATCACTTCCTTTAACAAAAAGTGCCAGGTGCGGTTCGTGTGCCATAACATTGGGCAGCAATTGTGTGGCTTCCTCTTCTTTTATATAAGGCGGGTTGCTCACAATCACGTCAAAACTGCCATTTACCTGCGTCTCAAATTCGGTTTTATTTAACACGTTGGTTTCGGTAAATTTAAGTTCCACCTTGTTTTTTTGAGCGTTTAATGCCGCTGTTTGCAGGGCCTGATCGCTTACATCGCAGGCTGTGACTCTAAACTGTTTGTTGTACTTTGCCAGACTAATGGCAATGCAGCCGCTACCGGTGCCAATGTCTAAAAAGGTTTTTTTACCGGTACAGTTTTTTACAACAATATCCACTAATTCTTCGGTTTCGGGGCGAGGAATTAAAACATGTGCGTTTACATTAAAGCTGAGCCCGTAAAAAAAAGCCTCACCCAAAATGTATTGCAGGGGTTGTTGTTCTCTTAGCTTTTTGCAACAATCGTAAATTAAAATTAATTCGCTTTGATTGATTTTGTCGTTTGCATGTTTGTGTACTTCTGCATAGGGAATGTGCAGATAATGGCTAATGGCATTTTGATACATGGCATTAATTTCTCCCTCATTATAAATGCCCGACAATTCTCTGTGATAAAAGTCTGACATGTGTTTTAACTGATTGCTGGCAACGCGCATATTAATTTTACGTTTACTCCTTTATTACTTTAAAAACCATGTTCTGCATAGAATTGCTCATCCTTATAAACACCAGACCCTGATAATTAGCGGGTAAGGCCAAAGCGCTGAGTTCGTAGGTCTTCCCATTTATCTCATCCATAAACAAAAGGCTGCCAGCGGCATTAAACACTTCTACTTTTCCGGTAAACGTTTGTTCAAGATTAATTTTAAGTGTTTGCTTAAAAGGGTTTGGAAAGGCTTTTCCTGCGGGAGTTTTAACCTGATTTGTCAAATTATTATACACTCCTTCGTTACAATACATGGAGGCCTTGCCATCGAGTTTGCCAAAACCCCAGTGGTAATTAGGTAAGGCACTACCGGTGTAGGCATCGGAATAAGCACAATACCTCACGGCGTCGCGTACCTGTGCATTGGTAGCCATTGGATGTGCCTGCAGGTAAAGCGCCGCTAATCCGGCTACCATTGGGGAAGAAGAGGATGTGCCTCCGTCGAGAACATGCATGCCGCCCTGCCCCACAATGGTTGGTTGGCTGTTGTTATAGATGCTTAAGAGCGACAAAGGCATGGCACTATAAACAAAATGTCCGGTTGCTGCTACATCGGGTTTTATGCGCTCATCGCGGGTTGGGCCTCTGCTACTGGTTCCTGCAAGTTCTCCGCCATTTAAACCGCTTAAATGAAGTGTGTTATTTACATCTTTATAACTGTATAGGTTACAGTAATTGGCCACGGTAATTACTTCTTCGCTGCACTGAAAGCTGCTCACCATGGTGTACATTGAGTCCGGCATAACATAGTTGACCATAGGCGGATACTGAGTCGTTGTGGGTAATCCCGTAGAAACAAAATCAAAATTCCAGGCATGGTGCCTTCCATTGCCGGTGGTTTCGATGCGCCATAACAGGTTACTGCTATCGGGTTTAATTTCGAGGTAGAGTTCGTAAATGCCTTTGGTATTGATGCTGGCAGAAGTTTTTACAAGGCCAATACGTTTATTTGTGCTGTTTTTAAGCGTATCTGTTTTAACACCAGTTAAGCCGTAATTAAAACTTTTAAAGCCTGTTCTGCCAATGTTTGAAAGGTTGGTACGGTTGGCACCCACACTCATTTTAACCTGTCGGATTTGTTGTGTGTCCGCATAACACCAGTAGGCCAGATTTCCTGTGCCGGTCATCCAGGTAAAAAGTGTGTCGGGGTTTTGCACCACCGTTTTTACGTGAAATTTTACGTGGCCTGCATTGCCTGCGGCTGCCACCAATGTTCTTCCGGGAATGTTTTTAATGAGGTTATCAATTAATCCTGCTTCGAGGTCGGTGCCGTCGTGGCTGCCGTAATAATCGCCCAGGCTTACGTTGATTACACAGGGTTTACCCAAGGTTGTGGCCTTGCCTAAAATATAATTTACTGCATCGGCAATGGTTGGTCCTGCTCTGTTAAAATCCAAGGCCACCACCACCATGTCTGATTTTGAAGCCACACCTTCGTTTCGTCCGTTGGCCCTGCCGTTGCCCGCTGCAATGCCGCTTACATGGGTACCGTGTCCGTAATAGGCCACATCGGTGTGGGTGCATTGATTGTTGTTTATCTGATTATGTGTCCACTCAATACCATAATTAAAGGGTTGGGGTTTGGTTGAACCTGTTGTTTTGGCCTGGTCCCAGATAAATTTTATGCGTGTATTGCCCAAGGAGTCTTTAAAATCGGGATGGGCAAAATCGGTACCGGTGTCTATTATGCCCATCAAAACACCTTCGCCGTTGTATGCCTGATTGAGCGGGGCGGTCCAAAGTTTTACCCCTTTGAGGCGGTTGCGGTAAATGGCGGTATCGTTTAGAGGGGTTTTGTTGGCATTCAGGTATTCGGCGTAATCTATAATTTTATTTTGAAATAATAGCGGGATGGTTTTTATATTGCAGTGAATGGACGCAATGTTGCCTGCATAATAATTTAAGGTGTAAGGGTAATTGGTTTGGTTGTTAATTATCTTTTGGATGTTGCCTTCCACCAGTATATCGGCGGCAAAGCCCGGTGCATTTTTTTCTTCGAGTAATAGCTTGAGGGCGTTGTTGAGTCCGGTGCTTTGCGCACGACACATGGCCGCCAGGGCGATAAAAAAAACAATACACTTTACACGCATGAACTTTGTTTTAATGAAATAAAGATACTGATTTTTTT
>JADLED010000263.1 GCA_020846335.1 Bacteroidia bacterium | reverse complement strand
GTGACCATTGAAAAGTTTGTTTCGGCTGGCTTTACCGGATTCCCTAAGAGTGTGTATTGCCAAACCATTGATAACCCAATTAACCTGAACACTTTTGCCACTAATCCGGGTGGTACATGGACAGGTGCTGGTGTAAGCGCCGGCTCGTCAATGTTTGATCCAAATCAAGTGGCAGTGGGTACCAACTCTGTGTTTTACAAAACGCATTCAATGCCTACCCCTTCTTTGTGTCCCGATGAAAAAGTGCTGACGCTTAATGTGGCTAAACCCACCGAAGTTTCTCCAAGAACCAATCCGGCAGTGGCCTGTGTGCCATTTGAGGCTATTTTAAATATACCGGGAGTGGATGATGGCTTTGCTACCTGGATTTTTGGCGATGGTTCGGATTCTAAGCAGGAGTTAACTACCAGCCATGTTTATACATCGCCAGGTCATTACACCGCCACTTTGGTTTATGTGAATAAAGCGGGTTGTCCTTCAACACCGGTAATTGCTGCCACCTATACTGTAAATGAATTGCCTACACCTGATTTTGTGGTTCCTGAAGAGGTTTTTATTTCTGATCCTTTGGTACAGTTTACCAACTTAACGCCATCTATTAACTCCAATAAATATTACTGGCGAGTAGAAGGTGTTCAGAAGTCGAATGAAGTGAATCCAAGTCTTCCTTTTACGGAAATAGGGCGCTACCATGTGACTTTGTTGGCAGAGAATCCGAACACAACTTGTAAGGCTGAGATTACAAAACCATTGGATGTGAAGAATGATTTTAATGTGTTTATTCCTTCGTCATTCTCTCCAAATTTTGATGGATTAAATGATCTTTTTGTTCCGGTGTTTTCGGCCTATGGTTTGGATGCCAAATCATACGAAATGGAAGTATTTGACCGTTGGGGGCATTCTGTTTTCAGAACCAAAGAAGTTGCCAAGGGCTGGGATGGCAGCGTGTTTAACAAGGGAGAGCCTTTGAAGGAAGATGTTTATGTTTACAAACTTAAGTACAAGGATTTGGACGGAAATTTGTATAATAAAATTGGTCATATTTCTTTAATCAAATAGGGAGATTTTGCCGAATAGGCAATCTCAGATCTCCCTCTTTTAGTTTTTATTCTACCTTAGCTTTATTTTTGGACTAGTTATTCCGGTAATACGAATCGTATCACATTCCGCAGGAAAATTACACCGCTTTTAGAGAAAAAACTACCTGTTATTTTTGTCTTCTTCGGTCAATTTAAGCGATTTTTTAAAGCATTGGCCTTATTGATTTGGATGGACCTTTTGGGCAGGAGTTTTGTTAATTTGATGGAGTAACAAGGTAAAGAGTAGCCGATACGGCATAATACTTAGTAAAATAAGGCCTTGAATGAGTAAAAAAACTTGTTTTGCTGAATTTGTTGGTTAATTTTATACCTACACATACCAATCATGAAAAAGTTAATATTTACTCTTTGCTCAGTTGCCCTCACATTAGGTTTATCTCTTAATGCTCAGGAAGGCAAATCGAAATCAAAAACCAAAACTGATCAGGAGGTTGGACAAACCGACAATGTAGCTCCGGATACCAAGGCCTCCTATGTTAAAAACCAGGATTATCTTTCTGCCAGCACTTTGAAGGATTATCGCAGTTCTTATGGCGATTCGCTGAAAGGCTTTGATGAAGCTAAAATTAAGGCAGAGCTTTTAACAAAGGGTGTATTTGGTTCTGAATACAATTCCTATATTAAAGTGCTGAAACGTCGTTATATTAACGATAAGTATGGAATTGCGCCAAAGATTGAGTATTTGCCACAGAACAATCCAAGCCCTGTTGGTACTCAAAATTTACCGGTTAGTGGTAAAAATATTGGTGGTGGTAGTGTTATTAATGTGGCGCCTTGTGTAAACGAAGATTTTGAATCGACCTTACCAGCACAATACACGACTTCTAACGCTGTAACCGGCTGGACTGTATCTTCCATGAATACCAATGGTTGTAATTTAGGTCCATACTCGCCTGGAAGCTCTGAGTTTTGGATTGTTTCTACTCCCATTTTAGGATTCCCAACAGTAGGAACTATTCCCAACTCTCCATTAGGCGGAACCCGTGTTGCTAAATTAAATGACTTTTCTCCAACCACCAAGGTAACCAAGTTAGCCACCACCTTTCCTGTAACTTCCGCTAACTCCCTTTTTCAATTTGCATTTGCCGGATACTACGAAAACCCAGGCCACGGTTGTTGCGATCAGCCCGGTTTTTTTGTTCGTGTTTTAAATTGCAGCAATCAAATTTTAACCTGTTCATCCATTACTTTGGCAGCGGGTTGTGCAGCTGTAAATGCCACCTTTAGTACAACAACAAATGGCTCTGCCTGGACCAACTGGCAGGTAAAATATATTGATTTAACCCCATACATAGGCACCTGTGTTACTTTTGAGTGCTGGAACAACGATTGTAGTTTTGGTGGCCATTACGGTTGTACACTTTTTGATGCCCGTTGCGGCGGTCAGTTGATTGGCTCTGGATTATCAGGAGTAGGCGGTAATATTCCTGGTCCTGTAAGTTTTTGCGCTGGTTCCGGTTTGGCGCAAATAAGTGCGCCTTTGGGGTATGCTTCCTATACCTGGGTACCCCCTTCAGGTTCGCCATCGATTGCTCCTTCTCAGGCTACTCTTTCTACCATAACAATTACCAATCCGGTTGTAAATGCTGTTTATACTGTTAACCTTACATCACCTTCTGGTTGTGCATTTACCGCTACAAATATTATTTCGCAATCCACTTTACAAATTGTGGGTATTGGCACCACCACTTCCTGCATTAATGGTTCCAGTGGTTCTGCCACGGTGCAGGGTAACGGTAGTCCTACGGGTTATACTTACACCTGGACGAATTCGAGTAACTCCGTCGTCAGTAGCGCTTCCGTCGCGAGTGGGCTTTTACCCGGCATGTACACGGTCACCGTGGGTGGATCGGGTGCCTTTTGTGGCCCACCTGTTTCCACCACTGCTCAAATTGTTACGGGTCCACAGGCTCTTATTAGTTTGCTAAAACCATTCTGTAATGGTCAGGCTTATCTAAATACGTCGGGGGGCTCCAATTTTCAGTGGTACAATGGTTCTTCTGCAATTTCGTCCACATTAGGCGGGACCGCTTCTGGTTATACGGTCGGTGCTCCTTTTCAGGGTGCAGTTTATCACCTGTCTTACCTTTCCAGTTATGGTTGTCAGGATTCAATAAAATTTACCTTGGTGCAGTCACCTCCGGGGATTTTGAATGTGAGTAATGTGAGTTTAATTTGTCCGGGCGGAACCAACGGTACTGCCGTAATTTCCATGACACCTGCTACAGGGTCGCCTCCGGGAATTAATTCTTTTTCAGTTGTGAACAGTAACTCCACCACACCGGCTTACAACGCATCGCTGTATCCAACACCATCTACGCAACACACTGTTACAGGTTTGGCTGCGGGCAGTTACTCGGTGAAAACGTTTGATGGTTCTTGCTCATACACTACCGCCTTTAACGTGTTTGCCAACGTGTTTAACTTTACCTTGACCCCAAACAATAATACATTGTGTCCGGGTAATCAAATGGCGGTCGGGGCTTCGTTCAGTGTGCCGGTTTCTCCTGGGCAATACACTTATTCGTGGTCACCTTCAACCTGGCTGGCCGGTGGTAATCCGAACCTTCAGAACACCATTGTGTCGCCCACAGTTCCTATAGGCACTTCGTCAACTGTAATCTATACTGTTGTGGCAACACCAACCTTAATTAACTGCCCGTTGAGCAAAACAATGGCAGTAACCATGGTTAGTCCGCCAACACCAACTATTACTCCTATTTTGCCTAGTTGCGACAATCAATCTCCGTTTCCGGTGCTTGTGAGTCCAACTGGTGGTACATTTTATTGTGTTGGACCAACCGCGACTTCTCCAATAACTGCACTTGGCGGAGTTATTACGCCTTCACTGGCTGGTCTTGGAGTTAACACTTTAACATATACTATTAAGCAAAATACCTGTACGGCTTCTCAAACTGCTACGTTTGAGGTATCGCACTATAATCCGGCAATAATTACTTCTTCTATTTCACCCTTGTGTGTAACAAATAATCCGGTGAATTTGATGAACATTGTTCAGTTTACGACTAATGGTTCGTGGTCGGGTCCTGGTGTTGCAGGAACTTCTTTTGTTCCAGGCAACGTTTCGGGAGGCGCCTACACTTTAACTTTTGCCACCACATCATCCCCGAATATTGCTGCATGTCCTGCGAGTGCTACTATTAGTGTACCTGTTACAAATACCATATCGCCTAATATTGTTCAGATTCCACCTTTCTGTACCAATGCCGCACCATTTAATATGACGGTAACACCAAGTGGTGGCGTTTGGAGCAATCCGGCAATAAATGCTTTAACAGGCAGTGTTAATCCGGCTTCTGCGGTACCAAGTAACAGTATTGCCTCTTACACCGTTGTAATTGGTCCATGCGTTAACGTTAAAACAACTACTCTAACCATTGCTAATTACAATCCGGCCACCTTATCTACAAGTAACATTGCTTTGTGTGCCTTTGGTAATCCAATGAATTTGATGAGTATTGTTAGTGGTACTTCCAATGGCAGTTGGGCAGGACAAAGTGTGGTATCCAACTCATTTAATCCGTTTCAACTTCCTACAGCTACTTACAGTGCTTTATACACGAGAGTTTCAACGCCGATTAACGGGTTGTGTGATTACACAGCGGCGGTTAACATTTCGGTGTTAAATCCTCCTGTTCCAACCATTAATCAGATTGGGCCTTTCTGTAGCAAAGATGCTGCCGTTCAATTGGTAGTTTCGCCTGGTACAGGAACGTGGACCGGTGCTTCTTACCTTAACACTTCGGGTGTTTTTGTTCCTTCGCTGGCTGCCGTAGGTAACAATGCGGTTCAGTATGTTATCGGAACCAACACCTGTAATTCTCAACAAACCAAATTTATTAGCGTTGAAGGATTTGCATCTGCTGCTCTTACCGGTAAAATTGCTGATCAATGTAATACCAGCACACCTATTAACCTGTTGCCAATAACTCAGAGCAATCAGGGTGTTTGGAGTGGGCCGGGCATTAGTGGTACCAGCTTTAATCCGGGCACTGCGGGTGCGGGTAATTTTGTGCTGACTTATAATACTGCGTCTTCGCCCAGTGGCTTATGTCCTGACCAAAGCACCGTAGCGGTTACTGTTTATTCGCTTGCTT
>JADLED010000262.1 GCA_020846335.1 Bacteroidia bacterium | reverse complement strand
TTATCACAAACAACTTTTTTATTCTTTCCTTATAACGGCTTTAGCCACTTTGGTTGGTGCCCTTTCGCAAATTTACGACGAGTCGTTTGTGCGCCTGATTTTAGGTGATTATTACGTGGATTCAACGATTGAGCGCATTAAACTGGGCAACGCACTGGGCATTTACGGCGAACAGAATCAGTTTTTTATGTTTGTTTACATTACCATCAACAACATCAAGGTATCCTTTTATGCCTTTGTGGTGGGCATTTTCACAGCCTTTGGCACAGCTTTGGTATTGCTAAGGAATGGCATTATGCTCGGAAGTTTTTTTGCCATGTTTTATCAGCACAATGTGTTGGGCTCTGCCTTAAAAGTGGTGTGGATACACGGCACTCTCGAAATTTCGGCCATAATTATTGCAGGTTGCGCGGGCATTGCCTTGGGCAACAGTTTTATTTTTCCAGGCACCTACACCCGCCTTCATGCCCTAAAAAAAGGGGGCAAGGATGGGATTAAAATAATTATTGGCCTACTCCCCGTTTTTATTTGTGCCGGTTTTCTCGAAAGTTTTATTACCCGCTACACTAACATGCCGCTTTGGCTGGCCTTGCTCATTATTGGGGCATCCTTGTTTTTTATTATTTTTTATTTTATAGTGTGGCCCATTGTGTTAAAACGTAAAAGTGCCGGTCATGAGTAATTACCGCCTTGATATTTTTAAATTAAGAAGCAACACTCAGATTGCCGAAACAGCCCTGAAATACCTGGCGCGCAATATCCGTGGGCTTTACGGCTCCATCACCATTTATTCGTTAAGCCTTATATTAGCGGCGGTTGTTATTTGCCTGTACATTGGATTACCATTTAACGCTACCGAAAACATTTACCTTTACCGAAACCTGTCGGGGCAGCACATTCTGGTTCCCTTAATGGGGGCTTTTATACTGAGGCTGGTTGGCATTACCTTCCACAATCAAATTATCAGCCGACACCTAATTCAAAGCAATTCGGTTGAAGAGCTTGAAGGAATTAACCCCAAAACACTGCTCACTTATCTGAAGGAAGATTTTATGACCTTGTTTTTTAATTACCTTCTTCTTACCGGTTTTCTCTATCTGTTTAACTTCGGTTATGAATACGTGATGGGCAACGCTTACGATTCAAGCGGGGCCTATGCTGATTCAGTTGGGTCTTTACTTAGTGCATTTATCAGTACAAAAGCAGGCTGGCTGCCCTATATTTTTGTGTTTCCGCTGTTGCATTATTTTTATATTGCTATACTGTTTGTTACTTTAAAAGATGGGGCAGGTTTGGGAGTGGCCTTTAATAAGGTTTGGCATTACAGTGGCGACAAACTAAAAAATGTGTGGATAGCCAGTGCCGTTTAACTTGTGCTTACTTATTTAGTGTATTACATTACCAATACCATGTTGAGCATTTTATTTTTTTGGTTACCGGGCTTTTTAAGTGGATGGACAGGTATCAATACCTCTTCGTGGCTTGACAGCTATGGCCTGGTAATTCTGGTATTAAAATATTTGGTAATTGCGCTGTATCAGGTAATGGTAATACTTCACTACGGGAATTTAGTGGAGATAAAAGACGAAACCGGCATAAAACAACAAATTGATTCAATATAAAATGAGCACACCTGTATCCTACAAACAAGTAAGAGAACTCAGCGGGGTTTTTAGCGCCACCTTCGGGTTTATAAAACGTAATTTTGGAACTTTGTACGGCAGCATCTATTTATTTGCCGGGCCATTTTTACTCATCAGCAGCACCATTTCCACAGTGGCGTTAAAATCTTTCAATGCACTTTACGCTTTCAGAACATACGACAGCTTTAGTACCTCAGGCATGGCTTTTATTTTTGTGGTAATGGCTTTGGTGATGCTTATCGGAGGTTCGGTGTATCAGGTCATTATTAATAAAAACATTATAGATAACGAAAATCTGCCGCCCGGCGAAAAACTAAGCATCCGCCTAATTATGTCTGATTTTTTTAAGACTTATTGGCCTGTGCTGGGCAATTTGCTGTTGTTTGGCTTGGCCTCGCTGTTTATTTTGGTTTTTCTGGGATTTTTAATTGCAGGAATATTCACCCTCTTTTTTGGCATTTCCACTTTTTTTGGTGTTATCCTAATTATACTTTTTATGGGAGCACTGTTTATTTTTATTCCTATTTTATGTTATGTGCCAATGGCTGCAACATTTGTTTGTCAGCGCGATAAAATCAATATTTTTTCGGCCATATCAAAGGTTTTTTCTTACATGAAACAAAATTTCTGGAACACCTGGGCAGTAAGCTTTTTAGCACTAATTACCTATACCATGCTGGCGGGCATTGTGCAATTGCCGGTGCTAATTATGAATTTAATAGAAACATTCACAAGAGTAAAATCAAACAATGGTTATACCATGGCCGCGCAATCGCCATCAGATACTGTTGTTATTCTTACCGTTATCTGCAGTTTACTCACCTTTGGAGTGGCCTGTATCTATCACCTCATGTGCATTTATCAATACGGTAGCCTCGAAGAAAAAAGAGAAGGCACCTCGGTTTTAGAAAAAATCAGCAACATCGAATAGTATCTTAAAAATCAGCAAATATTTAAAGGCCCTGGTGTTTCTCCTGATTTTTCATTCGGGTAATGCCGCCATGCAGGACAGCCTGAGTAATAGCACAGCAGTGTTTGATACAGCCGTTGTGGAAGTGAGAACGCCTGATAAAGCCCAGGAAGAAGAAGTGTTTAACGATGCCAAACTAAAATATAAAAAGGCGGAAGCCCAAAATCCGGGAGCGATGAATAATTTTTTAGAATGGCTGGCCGGAAAACTCTTTAACAACGTTACTTCCGAAAGCCTGGTTTACACAAGGCGCATCATTCTTTGGACCATCATTATTCTTTCGTTGATTATTGTGGTAAGAATTCTCTGGCGCTCTCAACTTTTGTGGCTCACCAAGCCCGCTCCCAAAGCCACCGCCTTTAGTTTCAGCGATGTTACCGAAGACCTCTCAGCCGTTAATTTCGATCGTGAAATAAATAAAGCCATCCAAAACAGCGATTACAGGCTGGCTATACGCTGGCTCTACCTGAAGACACTTTTTATTATGGACCAGAAAAAACAC
This sequence comes from Bacteroidia bacterium, assembly GCA_020846335.1. Taxonomy (GTDB): domain Bacteria; phylum Bacteroidota; class Bacteroidia; order B-17B0; family Aurantibacillaceae; genus Aurantibacillus. The sequence continues at coordinate 5,020 of JADLED010000262.1, read as the reverse complement.
ATTCACTTTGCACCCTATAAAACCAATATTGATTACCGCTACGAACTCAAAGACAAAAATCTGGAACCGGGTTTCATTTCTTTGAGTCGCATTTACGAATACGTTTGGTACGGACAGTTTGTGATAACCGAAATGCATTACAACAACTACCTCGAAGAATTTAACCAATACCAAAAGCGACTGAGTGTTTAAGGATAACAAAAAAATAATTTATGCCTTTTCTGGATTATTGTTGCTGGTAATAGCGGCACAGTACTTTATTCCGCAACCACCCGACTGGAGCAGAAATTATCAACGTCAGAATAAATCGGCTTTTGGATGCTATGCCATTTATAACCTGCTCAGCGAAAAAATTGCCTACAAAACAAACACCAACAACAACAGCCTTTATCAGCTCAACGAGTCCACACCTGTTGGTTCCTTGCTCATGATTAACGATCAGGTAAATCTTAGTAAGAGCGACGTATCGGCCCTTTACAATTATTTAAACAAAGGCAACAGTGTGTTTATTGCTGCCAATCAGTTTGGTGGCGATTTGGCTGATAGCCTCCACCTTAAAACCGATTACGAATTCATGAACTATTTTTTTTCACACGATTCGCTAATTAGTAAAAAGGGTGTTGAAATAACATTCACAGCAACTAACCTTAAACAAAAAAAATATTCCTATCCGCTGCTGCTCAACACCTCCGGCTTTAGCAATTTCGATAGCACAAAGTTTAACGTATTGGCCTTTTATAACAACAACAAGGCATGCTTCATTCATGCAAAAATTGGCAATGGCCACATTTACCTTAGCAGCATACCCGATGCGTTTGGCAATTATTTTGTGGTAAACCATAACAACCGTTTTGTAGCTTACACCATGTTGAGTAAACTGAGTAGTAAAAAAATTATTTGGGACGAGCACTATAAAACCTATAACACCGCAAACTATTCGCTGCTCAAGTTTATTTTGGAAAGTGATTCGCTCTACGCCGCTTACCTGCTCATGATTGCGGGCATTTTATTATACATGTTGTTCGAAAGTAAAAGACGACAAAAGGCCATTAAAGTAATTGTACCGCCTGAAAACAGCACTCTGCAATTTGTTAGTGTGATAAGCCATGTGTATTACAACAGCAAAAATCATAAGCACGTGGCAGTAGAAAAAATTAAATACTTTTATGAAACAGTACGCAAAAAATTTAATGTAAATACAAGCTCAATAAATGCCGAATTTATGGATGAAATGGCCACACTAAGCGGCATCGATAAAACAAAAGTAAAACAACTCTTTAATTATTGCGAACAAATTAAAACCGCCGGTCAGATAACAGAATACGATTTGGTGGAACTAAACAGACAAATACACAATTTTAATAAAAACAGTTTACGCTAATGGAAAATCAATTTGAAAACAGGATAGACCTGACCGACCTCGTAAAAAAAACGCAGGAAGTTAAAAACGAAATAGGCACTGTAATTGTTGGTCACCAGCAAATGATAGACCTTTTGCTCATGGCCCTTTTGGCCGATGGTCATGTTTTAATTGAAGGAGTTCCCGGAGTGGCAAAAACACTCACTGCCCGATTGTTGGCCAAAACCATCGACGTAAGTTTTAAACGCATACAATTTACCCCCGACCTTATGCCGGGAGATATTATTGGCACCTCGGTGTTTAACAACAAAACCACCAGTTTCGAATTTAAAAAGGGACCATTGTTTGCCAACATTGTGCTCACCGACGAAATCAACCGCTCGCCAGCCAAAACACAATCGGCCTTGTTTGAAGCCATGGAAGAAAAACAGATAACGGTAGATGGTTTTACACACCTGCTCGAAGAACCATTTATGGTGTTGGCTACGCAAAATCCAATTGAACACGAGGGCACCTATCGTTTGCCGGAAGCACAGCTCGATCGCTTTTTATTTAAAATAAATGTCAGCTATCCTTCGCTTGAAGATGAGAGTGCCATGCTGCTTAATTTTCATAACAACCAAAACAAACTCGACCTCAGTAAAATTAAAACCGTACTGAATAAAACCACGCTGGCCGAACTAAAAGCCATTACCGGAAAAATAATAGTGGAGTCTCACCTTATCAATTACATTGCCCAGATTGTAAACGCAACACGCAAAAATCCGGCATTGTATCTTGGAGCATCGCCACGCGCCTCCATTGCCATTCTTGCCACGGCCAAAGCCTGTGCCTGTTTGCAAAACCGCGATTTTGTAACGCCCGAAGACATTAAATACGTTTGTTTTCCGGTTCTGCGTCATCGCGTAATGCTCACACCCGAAAAAGAAATGGAAGGAATAAATATTGATACCGTTATCCAACAAATAATTGATAAAGTAGAAGTACCTCGTTAAACTTCATGTTAAAGAAGATAAAAGAAATATTTAAACAATTCAGGTTAAGTGCCATGTTTTATAATGTGGCGCTTGCAATCATTGTGCTGTTTATTTTTTCGTTTTTGTTATACTGTCTTTATCTGCCAACTCTAATTTTGTTTTACATCACTCTGTTTGCAGTACTCGCAGATGCACTGTTGTTATTCAGAAATGAGCAACCGCTTAGTGCCTCGCGTTCTGCAAAATTTCAACGCCTCAGCAATGGTGATGTAAACGAGATATATTTGGAAGTTAATAATTATTATGCCTTTAACATCAAACTTCAGATAATTGACGAATTGCCCGAGCAATTTCAGCTTCGCGATTTTCTAATAAAAACAAACTTAAAAGCAGGCGAACAAAAAACATTTTCTTATCAGATAAGACCTGTGGAAAGAGGCGAATACCATTTTGGCAGCATTAACCTGTTTGTGCAGAGTGCCCTTGGTATGGTAGAACGCCACCTCACTACCGGACAAAATTACATGATGCCGTCTTACCCCTCATTTATCAAACTCCGTCAATTTGAACTCATGGCTATTAGCAACCGCTTGTTGGATGCCGGTATTAAAAAAATACGAAAGGTGGGTCGTAGCACCGAGTTTGAACAAATAAAAGAGTACGTGGCCGGCGACGATATTCGCACCATTAATTGGAAAGCTACTGCACGGCGCGACCAACTAATGGTAAATCATTATCAGGACGAAAGAGCGCAAAATGTTTACAGTGTAATAGACATGGGTCGCATTATGCGTATGCCATTTGAAGGAATGACCTTGTTGGATTATTCAATTAATGCCACACTGGTAATGGGCCATGTAGCCTGGATAAAGCAGGATAAACCCGGCTTGTTGTGTTTCTCGGATAAGGTAAACATGTTGGTAAATGCCGATCGCAAAGGCAATCAGTTACTTCGTTTGCAGGAAGCACTTTACAATGCCAAAACCGGTTTTGGCGAAAGCAGTTACGAAAGTTTGCTGTCACATGTTACAACTAAAATAACACAACGCAGCCTCATCATGCTCTACACCAATTTCGAAACACTCAATGGTTTAAAGAGGCAATTAAAATACATCCGTAAAATTGCCACACGCCATTTGGTGGTAGTGGTTTTTTTCGAAAACACAGAATTGAAGGAGCTACTGGAAACTCCGCCAAAAGACACCTTCAGAATATACGAACAAACCATCGCCCAAAAATTCGATTACGAGAAGAGACAAATCTCACGCGAACTTCAAAAATATGGCATACTAAGTGTTTACACAGCTCCCGATCAGCTAACCGTAAACACCATTAACAAGTACCTCGAAATAAAAACAAGAGGGCTTATTTAACAACGCCATTTTTTCTTAACCCCTCAACAAATTCTTGCTGTTTGCATGTCAGTACCAGAATCAAATTGTTTTTGGGTGCGGTTGTATGTGTCTGTTATTCGGCATAAGAAAGTTCCACCAACTCTGCTATCAATGGTCTTGCCTTAGAACCAGCCTTCAAACAAAACGTTTATTAAACCGGCAGAACTAAAAACAACAAATAAAAAAGCCGCTTCGGTTAAGAAGCGGCTTTAAATAATTATTCAAAGGACTTATTTAAGCAAAGATACATGTCCGATTTTGTTGTAAAGATTACCGTCCAAATCCTTGTACTTGATTTTGTAAACATACACTTCTTCTTTCATGGCTTCCCCCTTGTTATTTACAGTACCATCCCATCCTTTAGTAACATCCTTGGTTCTGAAAATTGAATGACCCCAACGATCAAAAACCTCAAATTCATAAGTTTTGGTATCTAAACCATAGGCAGTGAAAACAGGAATGAAAATGTCATTCACACCGTCAAAGTTAGGAGAGAAGGACGAAGGAATAAACACATTAAAATCATTCTTCACATCCAATGGTTTTGTAATCTCAGCCTTACAAGTTGTGTTCGGATTTTCAGCCAACAAAGTAACATTGTAACGCCCAATTTTAGGGAAAGGCACATTTGGATTCACTTCAGTAGAATTAGCCATGCCCTCTATTTTCCAGGTGTATTTATTGGAATTGATAGATGGAGTTAAATTAGTGAACTGAACCACAGGATCAGAAATGAAAATCTCTTCAGGCGCTGAGAAATCAGGAGCAGGCAACTCATGAACAGTAAAGGTTGCAACTGTCACAGGAGTAGAAGGGCAGCCCATTCTGTTTACATACGCTAGTGTGGCAGTATAGTGGCCCGGTGAGGTGTAAACATGACTGGTGGTTAATTCCTGCTTTGGATCCGAACCATCACCAAACACCCACATCGCAGTACCATCATCTACACCAGGCACATTTAAAATGGTTTCATAAGGCACACAGCCAATTGAAGGAGCTGTTCTTGGAGCAATTGGAGTGATAGTTCCAACATTAAGCGTCAGCACTTTTTCATCGGGACACAAAGAAGGTGTAGGCATTGAATGTGTTCTGTAAAACACAGAGTTGGTACCCACTGCTACTTGATTTGGATCAAACATTGAAGAGCCGGCGCTTACACCAACACCTGTCCATGTACCACCCGGATTAGTGGCAAAAGTGTTCAGGTTAATTGGGTTATCAATGGTTTGGCAATACACACTCTTAGGGAATCCGGTAAAGCCAGCCGAAACAAACTTTTCAATGGTCAC
>JADLED010000261.1 GCA_020846335.1 Bacteroidia bacterium | reverse complement strand
TCGATGTCAATCCAAAATTAAGGGTGGAGTGGTTGAGTAATATTTCAGGAAACAAATATTTGGTTATTCCCACCAACCGCCAAACCGATTTTGGAACCGTTAAAAGTGCCCTGCGCTTTACCGTTTATTTTGATGGCAAGGAGCTGATGCAATACCTGACCATGATGACGGGCGTTTCGGCCACCTACAAGCCCACCAGTAAAACACAACTCAAATTCATCAGTTCGGCCTACCGTTCGCACGAAGAAGAAATATACACCGTACAGGGGCAGTATTATATCGACCAACTGGAAGCCGATTTAGGCAAACCCAACTTTGGTCAGGTGGCCTACAACCGCGGTGTGGGAACATTTTTAAATAACGGACGCAATTATTTAACTGCCACTGTTATTAATTTTGAACACAAAGGCAAACATACCATTAACCGCAACAACGAATTTTTGTGGGGCGCCAGGCAACAATTTGAAACCATCAACGACCGTTTAAGCGAGTGGCGCACTGTTGATTCTGCCGGCTTTTTGGTGCCTTACAGTGCCAATTCCATTGATTTGATGGATGTGTATAAAACCAAAACCAATCTTCAAAGTGGTCGCTCATTGGCTTATGCGCAATACAATTTTTTTAAAACCTTTAACGACACCTCCGAATTAAAAATAACAGGTGGCATAAGGGCCAACTACTGGACATTTAACGAACAAACGGTAATATCACCCAGGTTAAGTATTGCCTACAGGCCGCATTGGAAAAGGGATTGGCTCTTTAAACTCAGTGGTGGATATTATTATCAGCCACCGTTTTACCGCGAACTCAGAAATATTGACGGCAGAATAAATCCCAATGTAAAAGCCCAGCAATCCATTCATTATGTACTTTCGAGCGATTACAATTTTAGCATGTGGCACCGTCCGTTTAAATTAATAATGGCGGCCTATTACAAAGAACTTACCAATGTGGTACCTTACGAAATTGATAATGTGAGAATACGGTACTTTGCCAACAATAATACCAAGGCTTACGTAATGGGCACCGACTTGCGCATTAACGGCGAGTTTGTACCGGGTGTTGAAAGCTGGGCCACCATTGGTTTTTTAAGGGCCTACGAATATTCGAAAGACAACATCCACCACATTTATTACAACAAAGCCGGCGAACAAATTGTGAAGGGATACACTTTTGATCAAACAAAAACCGACAGTGTAAAAGTGGACCCGGGCTACATACCGCGCCCTACCGACCAATTGGTAACCTTTGGTATGTTTTTTCAGGATTTTATTCCAAGGTATCCGGCCTTTAAATTTAACCTCAATATGCAGTTTGGCAGTGGTTTGCCATTTGGTCCGCCCACCCACAAACGTTGGGAACAGATTTTGCGTATGCCTCCTTACCGCAGGGTGGATGCGGGTTTTGCCTATAACGTGTTAAAAGAAGACCGACTTAAAAAACGGAAAAATGTGTTTAACCATTTAAACGAAATGTGGATTTATCTGGAAGTTTATAATTTCCTTCAGGTACAAAACACGGTGTCTTACACCTGGGTTACCGATGTAACCGGCAACCGTTATGCCATTCCAAATTACCTTACCAACCGTCAGGTAAATTTAAGGCTGCAGGTAAAATTTTAAGGGAGGTCTTTTAAGCAAGGTAAAGAGTCAGTTCTCGATACTTTTATTGCAAGATGGAGGCAAAAAACCTGCCCGAACTAACCTGTAAACACTCCATGTCACTTCGAGTAGCCGTGCGGCCTCTTTGCACGGTGTATCGGGAAGCAACACACACAGTATTCAGTTCTTGATTCGATTTTTGCAAGATGCAGGCAAATAACCTACCCGAACAGAAAACTGCCGGTTTCCATAAAACAAAAAACCGCAAACCCTGCAGCGGGCTTGCGGTGTAAGGAGTGAAAAAAAACAACTACATTTTGAATACTCCTTATTCTTTTTATTAGGTTTAGGATTAAGTAGTCTTTCCTTAAAAAGCCATTTGGGCGCCTGTCAATGAGCGAGAAAAAGAGGCCTCGCTCATTGCCACCGGGCTTTCGCTCCAATGCTGTTTGTCCTTTGCTATGTTTGTAGTCTTGCGGTGGCTTCCGCTGGTCGCCTCCTCAGCCAACAAACATAACGCAAAGTCCTTCACAGCATTTCCACTTCAATCCCATGGCGCAAATTCCTAATGATTATTCTACCAGCATTGAGACTTGTAACTACTCTGCATTTTTACCAACATTTTTAATAAAACATTTGGATATAGAACACAATTTTCTTTTATGTGAAGCATTGAAGGCTTTTTAAGAAACGACTAAGTAAAAGGTATCACGCGTAAACCTGCGGTAAAGGGATACAACTCAGGACCTTTGCCTTTTTCAAAAAGCGGGGTTAAGTTGTATTCTCCAAAAAATGTCCAGCCCTTGTAGCCAAAATTTACGTGGGCTTTGGCCACAAACGGACTCATGTTGTAACTGTCTTTGCGAACACGTTTAACATCGTTTTTGCCAAGTTCTAAAACCTGTTTTGTGCGCGAGCTGATTAAGTATTCGCCTATTACACCAAAGGCAATGTGAAAGGTTTTTTCGGGATTATTACTGGTGTTAAATTCCAACAACAAAGGCACCTGAATGTAAGTATTGCGTAGTTTATTCTTTTTATAAGTATAGGTATTGCAGCTGTCAATTTTTCCGGCGGTAAACGATGAGTCGGCATTAAGTGTGGTTTTGTTGGCCAGAGAGTAGGAGTGATAGTCAAATCCAAAGCCGGTTACCAGTTTGGCATAATGTTTGGCCAGTTTAATGTGGCGCTCAACAAGGTTAAACTGAAAATTAAAACTGCGGCTGTAATTCACATCCATGTATTTATAGGCTTTGGCAACGTTTAAGCCTCCACTTGGATTAAAATAACCATTCACACCCATGCTAAATCCGGCCCAGTGTTTAAACTCATCGTTGTTGTTAGTTGATCTTACAGTATCAGGACGATAATCGGGATTTTCGAAAATGAGCACCCTTTTTGTTTTAAAGGTTAAAGTGGTGGTATCACCATCGTTGCGGTCTTTTGAAGATGATGGAGAATCTATTTTAGTAATGGAAGCGGCAGGCGTGGCATCGGCGTTCAATTCCTTTGGGTCGCCTTTTACTTTTACCGAGCTGGCACCACTGGCCGAAATTTTGGCGTTATCTGTTACATAAACTTTGGCAGACGAAGCCCCGGAAGTATTAATAACACCATTGGTGGTAATAAGCGAGTAAGCTTTAAAGGAGGAGGCACCGGACAGCACCAGGTTTAAGGATTCTGACTTTCCGCCCAAGTTAACATAGCTGGCGCCGCTTTGCAAGCAGTTAAGTTTAGAAGTTTCGGTTTTAAGGTTTACTTGTGCGGCCCCCGAAACCGATAAATCCAGACTTTCTGTTTTTAATAAATTGCTTCCGGTAAATTTGGAAGCACCGCTGGCTTCGATAGATGTAAGCTGTTTATTTTTAATGTACACGTTTATAGGATATTCAAAAACGCCTTTGGTATTAATAATCAGTGTTTCGTTTTCTACCATGGTGGTTACGTTGGCAATTTCGTTGTCACTGGCATTTACTTTTACTGAAGCCGAATCGGAAGTGGTGTAATAGATATTTGCACCGCCCGAAATTTTAATTTTAGTGAAAAGGGGAACAGTTCTGTCCTGTGTTTTTTGCGCGTTGCAACTTAATATTCCTGCTAACAGGGTGATGGAAAATATTCTTAATTTTTTCATATAATTTTTATGTTTTGTGCTTTTAATAATAAGACGCAGTGCTTATTTAAAAAGTTACAGAATTTGTAATTATTTTTTTTCGATGCTAAAGGCATTAAACGAAAGCAGTATGGTTTTGTTTTTACTTTCTTCGCCATCAACGGATTTTAAACCCAAGCTGTTGGCCTTGTGAGCAACGTTTACAGCGCGTTTCCAGAAGCCTTGTTTTTTTACCGGCTGTTCTTCTTCATCTTCGTCGGTTGCAACAGCCACCTGGTAATTACTTGTGTTGTTGCTGTTAATGGCATTGTTTTCGTTGGTGTAACCCGCAAGGGCGCTGGTGGATTGCGCAATGGCAGTGCTTAAGGTGTTGCTTGCACTAACAGTTACTACTGCATTAATGGTTTCGGATGGAATAACATCAGGCGACTTAGCAGTATCAGCGGCATTGTTGGCCAGTTGTTTGTTATCTTTTTCAGACGAAGGAGCAGTGTGGCTTGATTTATTATTTTTGTTTTTATGTGTTAACACAATGTTGTTTGTGCTCTCAGTTTCTGATTTACCGGCAAGTTCAGTAGTTCCTGGTTCTATGCTTTTTGGCAGAGCCGAAGGAATAGTATCGGTAACAGTAGTTTTAATTTTTGGATGATTGGCCAAAGATTCGTTAAAGCCATATTGAGCACCAACGTAACGGATAATAACACTCAATGTGGCCAAAAGCAAAATGGCAGCCGCTGCACGGGTAATGCTTTGGTTTCCGAAAAGAAAGAATACACGGTTTTTCTTTTTCAGACTTTGCTTATCAGGATGCACCACGTTGGCATCGGGACTTAAAACGGTTTTATTAAAGGCAGCTACCTCTGCAGCCAGTTGTTTATCTGAACTTAATTTGCGTTCAAACTCATTTTTATCTTTTAAAGAGAGTTGTTGTTCTAGATATGCCAGGGCAGGGTTGCCAAGCACAAGATCGTCTTCGGTTTTTTTGAGTGCCTGCTTTTGGTCAAATGTTTCGTTTGTATTGGCAATCAGGCGGGTGTTTAAGTAGGCGGTTAATTGTTGTTTAAGTGCCGGGTTTATGGCCAGTTCTTTTTCAAGTACTTGTTTTTCTTCGGCAGACAAAATACCTTCCACATAGGCAATTAATTTTTCTTCCAGAAGATTGGCTTCAGTTTTTATTAAGTCATTTTTAAAATCAACAGAATCAGTCTCGCCCGGTAAATGCGGCAATTCCATAGGGTTTAAGTCAATGTTTAGTTCCGGATGTTTGAGTGCAAATTTTTCCAGTTCCAATTGGTCTTGCGGGCTAATGGTACCTTCCATTAAATCCAGTAAAAAAGCTTCGTAATTTTCTATCGTTATCCTTCCGCTCATATTACCACCTCCATTTTTCCTATATAATTTTTTAGAAAGGTGCGCGCTCTGAAAATGTACACCTTTACATGACTTTCGTTCAGGTTGGTAATCTCTCCAATTTCGGCGTAATCGTAGCCTTCGTAATCGCGCAGCAACAACACGGTTTTTTGTATTTCGCTGAGTTGTTCCAAACCACGGTTTAAAATTTCCTTAAGGTCGCTGTAATGTTTATTGTGCAGGTGTTCACGCTCATTTACTTCATCCATACGCGCACTTTTGGCGGCTTTTCGGGTATGGTCCACCAGTGTGTGATAGGCCGTGGTAAATAAATAGGTTTTAGATTTTGCGGCATCAATGCTGTCTATCTTACGCCACATTTTTTCGAAAGAATCCTGAACAATGTCTTTGGCAATGTCGGTATCTTTTATGTGCTTTAACACAAAACGATACACACCGTCGGCATGTAAATCAACACAGTTATTATAATCGTTAAGGTTCACTTTAGTTACTGTAAGACGAATAAAGGCCAGAAATGTTACAGGTAAAATTAAATTTAATTAACTGATAATCAAGTTACTGATTAAATTTCGAAATGTTTTATGGTTGGGGTGGCGGCCAAATGATTCAATAGTTTTTCATGATTTTTTTCTGAACCGCGTATTTCATAATTAATAATTAAGGTGTCGTTTTGCTTTTCCTGCTTAATCCAAAAATATTTCAGACCACATTCCATAATGTCTTTTTCTATTTCGGCACGCATTCCGATTATGTTGGGCATGGTAATTCGGTAAACTATTTCTTTGTTGTAATTGTCAATAAACCGTTGAATGCCGGTGAACCCAATTAACACAACTAAAACAAACAGGGTAACAAGTGAGGCAAATTCGTATTGCCCAATGCCACAGGCCATGCCCACCGCAGCGCTTATCCAAATAATGGCGGCAGTTGTTACGCCTTTAACGTTGGCGCCTTCTCTAAAAATTGCGCCAGCGCCTAAAAAGCCAACACCGGTAACAATGTTGGAGGCTATGCGGCCGGGGTCGCTGCCATTGCTAAAATTAAGGGATAGGATGGTAAACAGGGCAGAGCCCAAAGTGATGAGTATAATGGTTCTGAAGCCAATGTTGCGGCTTTTGTATTCGCGCTCGGCACCCATTAGCGAGCCCAAAAAAAGGGCCACCAAAAGTTTCAGGCAATTACTGTAAATGTCTTCATTGGTAAAATCCATCTATAGCTGACTGAGTATTTCGTTTTCCACTTCTTCCGAATCCCAAATTTTTTCAATGTCGGGCCGGGCCATTACTTTATCCATAATGGCTTGTTGTCTTATGCCGTTTTTTAGCGCTGTGCTGTAGCGAATGTGAGGACTGTAGGTCACCATGCTGTAAAGTGGAATCCATTTGTCGGGATATTTGTTGGAGAAACGGGCTTCAATTTTCTTTTGCAACAAAAATACCGGATCGGCTGTTTTGTCACGCATTTCAACAAAGTTGGCAATGGCCAAATCGGCAATGGCATCGCCGTCGGGTTTGCGCAGGGCTTCGTATTCTTTTAAAATTTCCGGCCAGTTTTGATTGTGCTTCTCAATTAAATCGTTTAACACCACGCAATCTTCAAAACCGCAATTCATGCCCTGACCATAAAACGGTACAATGGCGTGGGCGGCATCACCAATCAGTGCAATACGTTCGTCAAAGGTCCACGGAAAACATTTTACGGTAACCAAAGAGGCCGTTGGGTTGTGAAAGAAATCCTGAATCAGTGTTGGCATTAAAGGCACCGCATCCGGAAATTCTTCTTCAAAAAACTGTTTCACATCGGCTTCGGTTTTTAATTTGCCAAACGATTTTTCGCCTTCAAAGGGTAAAAAGAGGGTGCAGGTAAAATTGCCATCAGGGTTTGGCAGAGCAATCATCATAAAACTACCACGGGGCCAAATGTGCAGGGCGTTTTTCTCCATTAAAAATTTACCGTTTTCGCCCGGAGGTATAATCAGTTCTTTGTATCCGCAATCAATGTAATGTTGGTTGTATTCAAAACGGTCGCTTTGCAATTGCATGTTTAGGCGCGAAGCTGCAAAAGCACCATCGGCACCAAACAACAAATCAGATTGGGTGCTGGTAATTTCTTTGGTGGTATTGTCTTCAAACTCTGCCGTTAAATTCTGACGGTTAATATTGGCACAACGCTTATCGAAATAAATTTTTACGTTGTCCTGTTGTTCGGCAAGGTCCATCAGTTTCATGTTAATTTCGGCGCGCGATACCGAATAAATGGCCTGTTGGTCTTTGCCATAAGGCTGGTAGCCGGTGCTGCCGTCGCGGTTATGTAAAAAACGGCCATACATTGGAATGGCAATTTTTTTAATTTCGTCGGCAATGCCCACGCCCTCAAGGCCTTTCCAGCCACGGTCGCTCAGTGCCAGATTAATAGACCGCCCTGCAATAAGGTTGCCTTTGCGCATGTCGGCACGGCGCTCATAAATGTTTATTTTATAGCCTTTTTTTGCAAGATAGATAGATAGGAGAGAGCCCACCAATCCGGCCCCTACAATGGTCACGTTTTTGTTCATTTTTTAAAATTAGCAAATATTTTTAATGTGGCTTTAATTTTAAAATAGCATTGCAACCCACGAATTTATTGAACCTGGTTGGACCTTTTGTTGAATGTTATAAGACTGGTGGTTGAGCTTGATGTAAAACAGTGACTGAGCTTATCTAGAAATGGTGGCTGAGCTTGTCGTGAAATGGTGACTTAGCTTGTCGTGAAATGGTGACTTAGCTTGTCTAGAAATGGTGGCTGAGCCTCGTGAAATGGTGGCTGAGCTTGTCTAGAAATGGTGGCTGAGCTTGTCGAAGCCCATTTCTCCCAAAACAAAACAGCCACATTAAAACCGAATTTAATGTGGCTGTTAAAATCAAACAAAGAAATTATTTATTTACAATCACCTTTTGTTTAATCGTATGATTGTGGCTAATGCCATTAATAAAGTAAACCCCGTTTGGCAATTCGTTTACCGTAACATTGTGGTTATTACCAGAATTTAATTTGAGCACTTTCACAACTTGTCCAACACTGTTAACCAGCGTTAAATCCATGTCCAGCTTGCTGCTGATGGTAAAATCACCCACATTCGGATTAGGATACACTTCGAACCCGGAAGTTGAATTTGTGAAGTTACTTAGTCCCAAACAATCCGAAACAGTTTGAACATAGGTTGTTGTGTTGGCACAGTTATTGGCATCCACACCGCTTACAGTATAAGTCGTGTTGAGGCTGGGTGATACCACAATAACAGGAGTATTTGAACCATTGTCCCACGTATATGTGCCGGCACCACTTGCCGATAAACTGGCCGTTTCGCCCACGCACAACACACTCGATGTGCTGGCTACCGTTAACACAGGCAAAGGATTAACAGTAACGGTAATTACCGCGCTGCCATCACAAATTGCTGTGCTGCTGCCACTCACCGAATAGGAAGTAGTGGCAGTAGGACTAAACGCAACACCGTTAACAACACCCGATGACCAGGTGTAGCTGTTGGCACCTGAGGCGGTTAGCGCGGTTGTACCACCCAAACAAATTACAGGATTGCTGGCACTTACCGTTAACACCGGCGCCGAATTAACGGTTACACTTGCCACAGCCACATTGGTGCTGCTGCATCCGGTTAAGGTATTGGTGCCGCTTAACGAGTAAGAACCACTAGCCAAAGGTGCAAAAGGCACATTGTCTATCGCACCACCGGTCCATGTATAAGTATCAGCACCGCTACCGTTTAAGGTAACACTGCTACCGCTGCAAATTACCAAGGCACTGATGTTGGCTGTAACCTGTGGAAGGGCATTTACCATTACACTCGCAGTGGCACTGTTGGCACAACCGTTAAGTGTGTTGGTTCCCGTAACAGAATAAGTACCGCTTACACTCGGTGTAAACGCAGTACCATTAATAACACCACCCGACCAAATGTATGTGTTGGCGCCGTTGGCAGTTAAGGTAGTGGTACTTCCCTCACAAACAGCGGTGTTGCCCGAAACCACCGAAACAGTAGGGCTTGCAGCCACTGTAACAGAAATTACGGCAGTGCCTGTACAGGTTCCTCCCGAACCAATTACGCTGTAGGTGGTATTGCCCGAAGGAGTAGGGCTGATACTGTTGCCGGTGGCACCAGTATTCCAGGTATAGCTGGAAGCACCATTTGCTGTTAAATTTAAAGGTTGACCACTACAGGCAATGTTGGTGCCAGAAATACTTACGGATAAAGAAGTTTGTATGGATACTGTTGCCACTGCTGTGTTGGCACCTAAACATCCCAAAGATGAAGTACCAGTAATGGAGAAACTGCTGGTGCTTGTTGGACTTACCGTAAACGATCCACCGCTAACTGTGTAAGTGCTGGCACCCTGTGGATTAATGGTATAAACCCCACCCACGCAAATAGCACCACTGGCAGCAGAAATGGTAGGTGTGGCATTAACTGTAACCGAACTCACTGCAGTGTTGGAAGAAACACAACCCTGTGCACTAATGCCCGTTACACTGTAAGTTGTATTAATAAGTGGCGACACAGTGCCCGAACCACCCGAAATGGTGTAAGACAAAGCACCCGTAGGTGTAAGCGTGAATGAATTACCCGAACAAATGCTACCGCTGTTAACGCTCACCGTTGGTGTAATATTTACCGTTACAGAACTAATAGCTGGAATTGAAGACACACAGCCAGCCGTGCTGGTTCCGCTGACACTGTATGAAGTATTGGTCAACGGACTAACGGTAGCAGTATTTCCTGTTATTGTATAAGTACTGGCGCCGTTAGGCACTATCACAAAACTGTTGCCACTACAAATACTACCACTGTTCACGCTAATACCAGGTGTGCTGTTAACACTTACCGTGCTCACCGCTGTGTTTGAACTCACACATCCCTGTGCGCTTAACCCAAGCACAGAATAACTGGTAGTAGCACTTGGGCTTACTACAGATGCGCCGTTAATGTAGGAGTAGGTGTTGGCACCGGTAGGAGCAATCGTAAAGTTATTACCCGAACAAATGCTGCCACTGTTAACCGCAACAGTTGGTGTTGTGTTTAAAGTAACGTTAATAATGGCCGTGTTCGAACAGGTACCGCTGGCACCAATCACACTGTATGTAGCATTTGACGTTGGTGTTGGGGCGATGGTATTACCGGTGGCGCCTGTGTTCCAGGTATAAGTGGCCGCACCATTTGCTGTTAAATTTAAAGGCTGACCTGAACAGGCAAACGTGTTACCCGAAATACTTACTGAAAGAGACGATTGAACCGAAACCGTGGCCACAGCCGTATTACTTGCTGCACAACCCGCAGTTGAATTACCGGTAATGGAATAGTTGGTGGTGCTCGACGGTGAAACGGTGTAATTACCACCGGTGATGGTGTAAGTGCCTGCTCCCGTTGGGTTAATTACAAACGAACCACCCACACAAATGGCGCCATTGGCCACTGCAATGGTAGGTGTCATATTTACTGTTACCGTGCTTATTGCCGTATTGGAATTCACACAACCCTGCGCACTGGCACCGGTAACCGTATAAGCTGAAGTTACCGAAGGTGTTACCAATGCTGTGCCTCCTGAGTAGGTATAAGAACTTGCGCCTGATGCGCTAATGCTAAAATTGCTTCCTGAACAAATGCTGCCGCTGTTAACCGTAACTGTTGGTGTAATATTTACCGTTACATTGCTCACTGCCGTGTTTGAACTCACGCAGCCCTGCGCACTGGTACCTGTTACAGTATAGGATGTGTTAGACAAAGGACTCACTGTGGCAGTTCCACCCGAAATGCTGTAAGTGCTAGCACCAAGTGGAATAAGTGTAAACGATTTTCCGGAACAAATACTGCCGCTGTTTACCGATACAGTTGGTGTGGTATTAACCGTAATCGTGCTCACTGCTGTGTTAGAACTTACACAACCCTGCGCACTTAAACCAACCACCGAATAGCTGCTCGTAGTACTTGGGCTCACAACGGCCACCGTGCTTGAATAAAAATAAGTAGAGGCGCCGCTGGCGTTTAAGGTAAACGACGTGCCGGAACAAATACTGCCACTGTTTACTGCAACAGTGGGTACACTATTAACTGTTACCGAACATACCGCGGTATTAGAAGCCGGACAACCCTGCGCACTAATGCCTGTTACGGTGTAGTTGCTGCTTACTGTTGGGTTCACAACCGAACTGCCACCAGAATACGTGTAACTGTTAGCGCCATTCGCGTTAATGGTAAATGAGGCGCCCGCACAAATGCTGCCACTGTTTACCGAAATGGTTGGAGTGGTATTTACCGTAATATTACTAATAACCGTATTTGAAGCCGGACAACCTTGCGTGCTGCTTCCGGTAATGGTGTAGGATGAAGAAGTACTTGGTGTTACAACAGCCGATCCTCCTGAATAGGTGTAATTGTTGGCACCGCTTGGCGACAGAGTAAACGAATTGCCTGAACAAATTGTACCGCCCGAAACCGCAAGGCTTGGTGTGGCATTTACTGTAACCGTTGAAACGGCAGGATTTACAGCCGGGCAGCCCTGAGCGCTCAGTCCCGTTACTGTGTAAGAAGTCGTTACCGTTGGTGTTACAATGTTTGAACCACCGGTGTAAGAGTATGAATTGGCGCCGGAAGGCACAATTGCAAAGGCAGCGCCAGAACAAATACTGCCACTGTTTACCGTAATGGTTGGAGAGCTATTTACCACCACGTTGCTGATAACAGTGTTGGAAGATAAACATCCCTGAGTACTCGTGCCAACAATTGAATAATTGCTGCTTGTTGTTGGACTCACGACGGAAGCGCCATTCAAATAAGTGTAAGTGGAAGCTCCAAGTGGGGAGATGGTAAATGAATTACCCGGACAAATGCTGCCGCTGTTTGCAGTAAGTGTAGGTGTGGTGTTTACTGTTACGGTGCTCAAAGCCGTGTTGGTGCTCACACAACCCAGTGAATTGGTGCCGGTTACCGAGTAGGTGGTGTTTGATGCAGGACTCACCAGAGCCGAACCACCGGAATAAGTGTAAGTGAGTGCCCCTGATGGAACAATGGTAAACGAATTGCCTGAACAAATGCTGCCGCTGTTTACGCTAATTGTAGGAGAAACAATCACCGTCACATTACTCACAGCCGTGTTATTCGATACACAGCCTTGTGCACTGGTGCCTGTTACATTGTAAACGGTAGTGGTGGCTGGTGTTACCAAAGTAGAACCTCCTGAAATGGTGTAGGTAGTTGCACCACCCGGCACTAGGGTAAATGTTTTTCCTGAACAAATGCTGCCACTGTTTATTGAAATTGTGGGTGTTGTATTAACTGTTACGTTGCTGAATGCCGGAATCAATGCGGGACAGCCCTGTGCGCTGGTTCCTGTAATGGTATATGTTGCATTGCCTGTAGGTGCAACCACAGCCGAACCTCCAGAATACGTGTAGGTATTGGCACCGGATGGCAATATGGTAAACGAATTGCCTGAACAAATAGAGCCACTGTTAACGGTAATAGTAGGAGTGGTGTTAACCGATACTGTGCTTATGGCCGGTATAGTATTGGTGCAACCTGCAGCATTGGTACCAATTACTGTATAGCTTGTTGTACTTCCCGGTGTAACTGTTGCCGATCCTCCTGAATAGGTATAAGAAATGGCACCCGATGGATTGAGTGTGAACACATTTCCTGAACAGATAACGCCACTGTTAACAGCCACCGTTGGAATGGAATTAATGGTGACACTAATCTGGGCTGTGTTGGTGCAGCCACTGCTAAGGCCAATTACACTGTACGTTGTGTTGGCGGTAGGTGTGGGGGCAATGGTGTTGGCAGTTGCGCCGGTGTTCCAGGTGTAAGATGCTGCACCGTTGGCTGTTAAATTAAGTGCTTGCCCAGAACAAACAGTGTTACTTCCTGCAATGCTAACTGTTAAAGAGGATTGAACAGATACTGTGGCCACGGCTGTATTAACGCCTGCACATCCGGTAGATGAAGTACCTGTAACGGAATAGGTGCTTGTAAAACCAGGCGATACAATGGATGAGCCTCCCGAAATGGTATAGGTGTTTGCACCGGTTGGATTAATTGTAAACGAACCGCCGCTGCAAATAGCGCCACTGGCCACTGCAATGGTAGGCGAGCTTGAAACGGTAACGGTTGATATTGCCGCAGTGCCTGATACGCAACCCTGTGCGCTGGTTCCGGTAACTGAGTAGGTGCTGGTAACCGATGGTGAAATAATGTTGGAACCGCCGGAATAGGTGTAAGTAGTTGCTCCTGATGGTGACAGGGTAAACGATTTTCCTGAACAAATGGAACCTGAATTAATGGAAATTGTAGGTGTAATGTTTACTGTGACAGAGCTCACGGCGGTGTTGGTGGCTGCACATCCAAAGGCACTGGTGCCAGTTACTGTATAGGAAGTGCTGATACCAGGTGTTACCACAAGGCTGCCTCCGCTTACTGTGTAGCTGCTTGCTCCGGATGGCACAATTGTAAAAGTATTTCCTGAACAAATGGCAGCGCTGTTAACGCTAAGTGTTGGGTTAGGGTTAACGGTTACCGGATAGGTTTGTGCAAGTGTGATATTGCAACCTGTTCTTGGTCGGCTAACCCAGTTAGACACAAGGCTCATGTTGGTGAGCGTGGCCGTATTGGCGGTACCTGTAACGTTTACAGCCGTTGAATTACCCGGGGTGTCTTCAAAATTCCAGTAATAGGCCAGGCCTGAAACTGGGCCTGAAACATAACTGCTCATGTCGGCCGCTATTTGCGAAGGTGTGCGGGCCACATTCCATACTTTAATTTCGTCCATTCTGCCGGGGCCAAAGGCAGCAATGGATGTGCTTGTGCCTGCTCCACCCATGTATAGGTTAGAACCCATGGAAATATTTGCGGTTGCGGTGCTGGATGCCATCAAATAACCATCCACAAAAATGGAAATGGTGGTTGTTCCGCTTGCTGTTTGCCAGGTAGCGGCCAAATGGTGCCAGGTTGCTGCCGGTAAATTTTGCGTTAGAAGGTGTGCTGTAAAACCATTGCCGGCATCACCTGTTGATCCGTAGCGGAAATGCATACCAACAACCGGATGTAACGACACGTAAAAACTGTTGGCACTGCTAAATGGTATGCCATTACCAAACAGGTAATCGTCGTTATGGACACTCCAGCTATTTTTATACACCCATGCCTCCCAGGTACCTTGTTGGGTATTTACGGTATTGGTGGCTACTAAATAATCGTTTACGCCATCAAAGGCCAATGCACCACTGGTAGGATTAATAGAAGCCATCACACCAACTGTGGCAGAGCTTGCAAGGCTTGAACTGGTAATTGATAGTGATGCACCATTGCCTGCTACTGGTGCCGATAGGGTATTGTTATTGGCGGTGTTTATGAGTGTGTAAAGTGTACCGAATTCTGTATTGCTGAGGTTCGCATTAACGGTGCCACCTGCACAAATGGATGTTTGGGCAACGGAAACGCTTTGATTGTTTGGTGCTTCGCCGACCGTAAGTGAAAAGGTTCTGAAATTTTTACAACCCGAGCCATCTGTACTGGTAACGGTGTAATTTGAACTGACGGTTGGTGTAAACGCCACGCCATTACTAATTCCACCCGACCAAGAGTAGGAACTGGCACCGGAGGCTGTTAAACTTGCTTGCGAACCAGAACAAACCACAGAACCCGATGAGGATGAAATACTTGGTGCAGCACCCGGATCCACCGTGATGACCTGACTTTGCGACACATAACCAAACGTGTAAGTAATGGTAAAGTTGGTTGAAACACTAACGGTTGGAGCTGTGAACACTGTGCCCGAAACTCCTGCGCCGGTAAAGGTTCCGGGGTCTCCAAAAGTGGCATTGGGAACAGAACCCACCGGGGCTGGTGTAGCTGTTAAGGTACGCGATTGACCTGAACACAAACTGGCTGAGGAAGAAGTGAAGAGAAGGTTATTGTTTTGTCGGTAATAAACGTTAATGGACGACGAGCCGCCTTGCAAACAGGGATATTCTGAAATAAACATATAAGCATAATTTGTAAGATTGGCCACAAAATTGCCGGATGCATTTGAGCCTATGCAATAAGGTCCATTGTCATCGTTATACAACAACATGTTGGTATTAAAACCGCCCCATACAGTTACCTGCGTGTCAATGCTTGCACCACAGGTACTTACTGCGTAACTGCCACCATTTAACACGGGAGTTTGAAAATAATAACCCGGACCAAAAGTAGGGTAGGTCACAAAAGTAGATCCACTGGTGGCAGCTATGGTACCAATGTAGGTGCCGTTTAACAAAGAGCAATTTATTGTCTGTGCCTTACCGGGGTTGCTAAAGCAGGTTAATACGATGGCACTTAGAAGGAGTAAATGGTGTTTTAACTTGTGTTTCATTATGTCGTGAATTGTGATTTTGTGGTTGGTTGTTTTATTAAGATATATAGCCTAGCCTTGTTGCGGCTAACACAAGGCCTGCGGCATTTTTTACATCCAGTTTTTTAAACAGAACTATTTTGTGATTTTCGATGGTTTTTGGAGATACGCCGAGTTTGTTGGCAATTTGTTGTGTGGTTTCTTCGGCAGCAATTAATAAGAGGATTTCCATTTCGCGTTTGGTGAGCATGCTTGGTTCGGGCAAATGAAATCGTGAGGTAAGAAATTTATATTTTTCGGGAACGGAAATGCGGTCGTGATAAACACTTTTAATGGCAGTGAGTAAATCCTCGGGGTCCTGATTTTTATTGACATAGCCCATTACGCCAATGCTCAATAGGTTTTCTACTAAAATAGAACTTTTAAGTGTGGAATAAGCAATGAGTTTAATGTGTGGGTGTTTTTTTACCAATTCGGTAAATAAATCAAGCCCGTTTACGTCGGGCATCACAATGTCCACCACCAAAATTTCGGGTTCGGTTGCTTCAATTTTCTCTAACAGTTCTGCGCGGTTGTTTACCGAGAATTGCACAGAAACATTGTTTTCTTTCTTTGATAAATAATCGGCTAGTCCTTTAGACACAATGGGATGATCGTCAAGAATACCAATTTTAATTTCCTGCATAAGTTACCAAATATACTTAAGGCCAGGGATTGTTGAAATAGGGGATTTTGGTAGTTTTTATTATTTATTAGGCATGGTGTTTATGCCCGAAATGTTTGTTAAGTGCGTGTAAATAAACTATCAGAAGCCATCTCAAAAATACATACTGCCTCTTTGCTTGTCTTTTTCACCCTGGCTTCGTTCCTTTTTTTGCCCAGACTAAGCGAGTATGATCTTCAAAAAGAGCCTCGCCAGGTCAAAAAATACTTCACAAATGGTTTAATACCTATTTTGAGATGGCTTCTAGCTATTGGCTTTAATTATAAAACTGGTGCCTTTTCCTTCGCTGCTTACTACTTCAATGCTGTGTTTGTATTTATGCAGCAGTTCCGAAACAATGTATAAGCCCATTCCAAAGCCCTCTTCGTTGGCGGTGCCAAGGCCGGTGTCTACTTCTTTTTTGAAAAGCAGTTTTTGTTTTTCTTCCGAAATGCCAATGCCGCTGTCTTTAACACTCATTGTTTTTGTGTTGCTGTTGAAACCAATTTCAATGGTTGCGTTGGCGTGACTGAATTTAATGGCATTGGAAATCAAATTGCGAAGGGCTATTCTTAAAATGTCGGGTGGCAGTTGCATGATTGATTGTTCGGGAAGAGTTGTTTCCACTTTTAAATTTTTATCATCGAGTCGGTTTTTAAATTCGTTGGCTATTTCCAAATACACATCATTTATTGAAGCTGCGTTTTTTTCGAATGATTTGATGTTAATTTCGGTACGCGCCCAATTGAGCAGGTTGTTAAGTACAACGTTGGCATTGTTTACCTCAGTGTTTACTTCCTGAACATAACTGTTTAGGGCCTTATCGGTACTTTTTTGTTTAAATTTATCGAGCATGTAACTAAGCGATAGCATAGGTCCCCTGAAATCGTGCGAAATTACCGAAAATATTTTTTGATTAAGGAGGTGTTGTCTTTCCAAATCCTTGTTGGCCATTTCAATTATTTTTTTCTGTTTATTTGTGTTTCTAAACCTGTTAAAAATAAAGGCTCCGAATAGTATTACCAATGCAATCAGGATGTAAAGAAAGCGCTTTTCGTTTTCCTGTTTTTCAAATTTTAAGTCCGAAATTTCGCGGAGCTGAATTGCTTTCAGGCTGTCGGCTTCAAGCTTCTTACTGTATTCATATTTGTAATGCGACTTCATAAGAATGTCTTCAGTTTCGTTATTTTTTAGGCTGTCGCGCATGTTCACATACAATTTTTCCATTTCATAAGCCCTTTTAAAATCGCCTTTGCTTTCGTAAATAGAAGCTAACTGGTAGGCCGCTCTGAAAATAATGTCAGGACTGCCAAGTTCTTTCCCCTGTGCCAGACCTTTTTCTGCATAAGGCATGGCTTTCTCCCGTTGGTTCAAGTCAAAAAAGTCTGCCGCAATAAAACAATTGGCAGTTGCCTCTCCTTCAGTAGAAGCTCCTTTTAAATAGGTTTCCAAACCCATTTGGTGGAATTTAAGTGCTTCCTTAAAATCTTTTTTGTCGTAATATATGTTTCCAATATTGCAATAGCTTGTACCAAGTCCTTCGTAATTATTAGTACCAACAAGCATTTTAATAGCCTGGTGATAATAATACAGAGCCGAATCGATTTTGCCTTGTTTGTCGAGGCATATTGCCAGGTTTGTGAGTGTGGCCGATTGGTTTATCACATCGTTAAATCGTTTGCCCATGGATAGGGCCTGACGGTAATAACTAATGGCCTGATCGGGATCACCAAAATCGTTGTTAAGAGCTCCTAAATTTGTGGTCAGTTTCATAATGCCAACCGAATCTTTTATTTTACTGTATGCTTTTAAACTTTTTTCCAACCACTGAATGGCGTTAAAGGCATCTCCCTTGCGGTGATACAAAGAGCCTATCGAATTATAGGCGTTAGCTTCCCGTTCTAATAAATTTAATTCCTGTGCCAGTTGGGCACCTTGTTTTTGCAATATAATGGCAGAATCGTAATTGCCTTTAAGACGTTGTGCGCGTGCCTCAATTTCGATGCAGGTGTGAAGTTTTTTGTGGTAGAATGTTTTTAGCAGGGGAGTAGTGGCCTGTTTGTAATTATTAGTAGCCAGTGCCTTTAACTGTCCGTAGTATCCTTCCCAACCGCTTTCACGGTTAAGCGATATAAGTTTGGCCAACACGTTGCACTTCACGGTATCGCTGTTTGTTTGCTTTAAAATTGCTTTTAATGAATCTGTTTTAGAAACCTGAGCAGTAAGCGTATTTACATTAAATAGCAATTGCAAAATCAATAGTATTTTCACAATTGAATAGGGTGGTTTCGGTGTTTTTACCTGGCCGTTTCTGTAAATGATTTCGTAATAATGCATAATGTGTTTATATCCTTGTCAAAAATTGATTAATCAATTAAAAGTAAATTTAAAGTAGGCGGGAGCGGCAACTAAAATACCAAAGAAGTTTAATTAGGCCAAACAGGCAACACAAACAAGTAAATTTGGTATAAAAATGCAGTTCAACAAAAAAAAGGTAAAAAGTTCAATTAAATAAAGCCTATGCAAGCCATTAGCCATAAAATTACAGCAAAGCGAATTACGTAAGGATTTGGAGTAAACCACTCCCAACATTCGAAACAGGTTAACAAAAAACTTATTTGCTTACAATAATTTTTTGTTTCACAACTTCCCGGTTGCCACTACCAATAATAAAGTAAATGCCATTTGGTAAATCACTTACCGAGGCATTGTAGTTGTTAGCTGTGTTGAGTTCAACTGTTTTTAAGTGTTGACCTAATTCATTCACAATAGTTAAAGTAAGGTCTTCAGAGCCGTTAATACTAAACTCGCCATTGTTTGGATTTGGATAAACAACAAGCCTTACCACCGATTGATGCATTGCTTCGATTCCCAAACAACCAAAAACCGTAAGTGAACTTGTGTTGGTAGCTACGCAATTATTAACGTCTGTACCCGTAACCTGATAGGTGAAGCTTAAAGGTACAGTTGGCGTAACAACAATTGAGTTACCACTCACACCTGTGCTCCAACTGTAGGTGCTGGCACCACTGGCTGTAAGCGTTGCCGATTCGCCCAAACAAATAATTGAATTGTTAATTGTGGAAATAACATTTGGCAACTGATAAACACCAACCGAAACAGTTTTGCTGAGTACACAATTATTACTGTCGGTGCCAGTTACACTATACACCGCAGAGCTGGTTGGTGTTATGCTAATGCTTTGTGAAAACTGCGTGCCATTCCAGGTATAGGTTACAGCACCATTGGCACTTAGCGTTAAATTGGTTCCCGAACAAACAGTTGAAGCCGGAGTGGTGGTTATTTGATTACTGTTGGTAAATACCGCCACCAAAACAACGTTAAAACATCCCTGAGAGGTAGTGCCTGTAACCGTGTAAATTGCATTGTTTAATGTAGGACTTACAGCGGTACTGGCAGAACTTGCGCCGTTACTCCAGTTATAGGTGCCGGCACCCGAAGCGCTTAAAGTGCTGGTAGCACCAAGGCAGATAAAGCTTGGATTGGCTAATGCAGTTATACTTGGTAGAGGGTTAACAGCAAGTGCTATGGTGGTGGCAGTGCTGCAACCATTGGTCGCCGTGCCGGTAACTGAATAATTGATAGTTGCAGTAGGCGAAACAACAATGCTTTGAGTTGTGGCTCCTGTACTCCATGAATAACTGTTGGCGCCATTTGCTGTAAGTGTGGCCGAAGTCTGACCCAAGCACACAGATGTTGCAGAGCCAAGCGCTGAAATACTTGGGCTGCTTGCCACTGTAATAATACTGAGTGCTGTGTTTGAACTCACACAGCCCAAAGAACTTGTACCAATAACATTAATGATGGTATTTGTGATTGGTGTAATCACAGCGCTGCCATTCAAAAAAGTATAAGTAGAAGCACCTGTAGGCACAATGGTAAACGATTGCCCGGCGCAAATACTGCCGCTGTTTACAGTAATGAGAGGATTATTATTGACAGTAATGTTTGTTGTAATGGTATTAGAACTCGCACAGCCTTGGGCACTGATGCCTGAAATTGTGTAAGCAGTAGAAGTGGTAAATGTGCTGATATAAACACTCGAAGTGCTCAAAGGGCCGATGATGCAAACAGGAACACCGCCTTGTACCGTAATGGTAGCTTGTTGCCCTGAACAAATGGTTGGATTGTTCGCTGAAATAGTAGGTCTTGTATAAACTGTTACACTGCTTACTGCCGTATTGGAACTCACGCAACCCTGCGCACTGGTGCCTGTTACATTAATAGTGGTGTTAGAGGTTGGTGCAACAATGGCACTGCCACTTGAATAAGTATAGGTGGTAGCACCGGAAGGAGTAACAGTAAACGATTGTCCTGAACAAATGGTGCCGCTGTTAACCGTAATTGTTGGAGAAGCATTTACAGAAACAGAACTAACAGCTGTGTTAGAACTCACACAACCTTGTGCAGAGGTGCCGGTAACATTAATGCTGGTGTTAGAAGTTGGTGCAACAATAGCACTACCACTTGAATAAGTATAAGTTGAGGCCCCTGAAGCAGCAATAGAAAATGATTGCCCTGAACAAATGGTGCCACTGTTAACCGTAATTGTTGGAGTAGCATTTACCGAAATAGAACTAACCGCAGTATTCGAACTCACACAACCTTGTGCACTGGTTCCTGTAACATTAACTGTGGTGTTGGTATTTGGCGCTACAATGGCACTGCCGCTCGAATAGGTGTAGGAGGAAGCACCGGAAGGAGTTATGGTAAACGATTTACCGGAACAAATACTTCCACTGTTAACTGCAATGGTTGGAGAGGCATTTACGGTAATAGAACTCACGGCTGTGTTACTACTCACACAACCTTGCGCACTGGTTCCTGTAACATTAATTGAGGTGTTGGTATTTGGCGCCACAATGGCACTGCCACTTGAATAGGTGTAGGTGGAAGCACCGGACGGCACAATGGTAAACGATTTACCGGAGCAAATACTTCCGCTGTTAACCGTAATGGTTGGGTTGGGATTGACAGACACACTTACCACCGCGGTATTATTGGCTACACAGCCCGCAGAGCTTGTTCCTGTAACATTGTAGGTGGCATTACTTGTAGCGGAAAAGGGAACACCGTTAGAAATACCACCGGTCCAGGTGTAGGTGCTGGCACCACTACCACTAAGTGAAAGAGTAGTACCACTACAAACCGTTGTGTTGGAAATGCTGGCCGAAACGTTAGGTATAGGATTAACTGTGATGACCTGATTTTGCGACACGTATCCAAATGTGTAAGTAATGGTATAGTTGGTAGGAACCGAAACTGTTGGAGCAGTAAACACGTTGCCACTAACACCCGTTCCACTAAAAGTCCCCGGATTGCCATAGCCGCCAG
>JADLED010000260.1 GCA_020846335.1 Bacteroidia bacterium | reverse complement strand
TCTCTGATCTTGAGCATAATGCCGTCCATCCACACGGCAAAGTAAACAGGTTCTAGGGGGCGCTGTTGCCATTCTTTGGCCGATTCCATAATGCGCTCTGTAATGTTAGAAACGGTTGTTTCGCTAATGTCCAAACCGTAAATTTCTAAGACCTGATGGCGTACATCGGAAGTAGTCATACCGCGACTATACATGCCCAGGATGGCTTCTTCTATTTTACTGCTAATGGTTTGACCTTTGGGAATTATTTGAGGTTCAAACTGACCATTCCGATCCCTTGGGATATTCAACAAAACATCCCCCACATTTTCGGTGGTAACGGTTTTTGGAAACGTGCCGTTTCGACTATTGCCCGAATTATAACCCTCTTTGGTGTGCTTGGTATAGCCTAAATGTTCGTCCAGTTCTCCCTGTAACATTTCTTCAATGCCTTGTTTATACAGGCCATTAAAGTATTCCTGAAACGATTCTTTGCTTTTAAATTGTTTAAAAAAGCCTTTTGGAATTTTGTCATCCCCTTTGTTTTTGTTTTCCATTTTGTAGGTGTGTTTTTCAAGTTAGTCATTTTTTCCGGGTCATCGCTTCGTTCCGCTACGCTCCACTTCAGCGATGACCCCGGGCCAGAAGCAATCTAACCGTTTACACAATCTACTTTATACTCCCGATTCTAAGTCACTTCGAATTGTGTTAAACTCAGCTCGAATTAATTCTAACCTATCTCGAATTGATTCTAAATCACTTTGAATTGATTCTAACTCACCTCGAATTGAGTTAAACTCGCCTTGAATTAATTCTAAGTCACCTCGAATTGATTCTAACTCACTTCGAATTAATTCTAACACACTTCGAATTAATTCTAAGCTACCTCGAATTGGGTTAAACAAAGCTCGAATTGAGTTAAACTCAGATCCGATTAATTCTAAGTCACCTCGAATTGATTCTAACTCAGTTCGGATTGATTCTAACTCAGTTCGGATTGATTCTAAATTACCTTGGATTGATTCTAAGTCACTTCGAATTGATTCTAACTCAGTTCGGATTGATTCTAACTCACTTTGAATTGATTCTAACTCACTTTGAATTGATTCTAAGCTACCTCGAATTGAGTTAAACTCCGCTCGGATTGATTCTAAGCGGGTTTGAATTAATTCGCTGTTGATTTACACTCTTCATGTGGCGCAAGCAATCCTTTCTCAAACCCGTCGTTCCAGATTTTGAGTTCATCCCTATTACTCTCCACACCCGTTTGCAAAGCCAAAACTACCATTTATTGTTATTAAGTGTTAACTTATAAAAATACATTGTTTTAGATTAATTTGAATATTTTATAGACTAAACAATTGTGTGAAACTACAAGTTATTGGTTTTTTTAGACAAACGCCTGGTTTGTGTGCAAACACAGTGTGTAACATTTTTATTTTTTATTCGTTTTAATAACAGGAACCAGTGCCCAAACCATTACCTTAAAGGGTTTGTTTACTATCAGGTTTTGCCGCTAAACCAATGTTACACGCGCGTTGTTGGTGCCGGGCATAACTGAATACGAGCAGGTTTAAGTTTGCTTTGGAGGGCAGTGGTTTTAATTTAAAAAATAAATACAATGATTAGCAAGTTTAAAGCGGCTCATAAAATGAGCGGACTAAGCCCTGAAGGGAAATTAACAAAGGCAGATGCCGGATTAACTGCCATGGATACATCGGGCAATTTTCCGGAGGCCAACTGGCCTTTGCCTAAAGCATCGGTTACCAAAGCCATTAACGATCTGGACCTGGCCATAAAAGCAGTGGCCACAGGTGCACCGGGCAGTGTAAGCCACATGCACGAAATGGAACGGCAATTGCTGGCAGTGTTTAACCTCCTGCGCTCTTATGTAGAAATGACAGCCAACAACAGCACCGATGCCAAAGCGGTAATAGAATCGGCGGGTATGGTGGCCTACCTGAGCGGTGGCGGTGCGGGACCAATTACCGATTTAACCTTAACAGCCATTGGTGGTGGTGTGGTGCAAATTAATGTGCCCCGCAACGCCGGAGTGGTGGCCTTTGTGTATCAATACAGCACTGATGGTGGCATTACCTGGTTGCCTTTGGATATTAGCAAAACCGCCAGCTACCAGCTAAAGGGGCAAACCCCGGGCGCCACGCTTAATTTCCGCTTTGCACCCATAGCAAAAACACAGGGTGCTTTTAGCCAGCCTAAAAGCATCATGGTGGTTTAGCCGCTTGCGGTAATCTTATAATTGCCCCAAAAAAAAACGTCCCGCTTTGTTTAAGCAGGGGCGTTTTTTATTATAATTAGTGTTCCTCAAATATTCTGAAAGCCCTGTGAATGCTAAATCATACAGGAAAATAGTATTATTCTTAACAACAAAAAATTAATTGTTATTGTGGAAATTCCGGTGGATTTTTGTTTTGAGTGTTTGCGCCAGGTACGCGAAAGGATTAGCTCTTTTTGAGGCAATGATACCATCTACTTATAATTTGAATTACTCCTCCAAAAGCCGAATATTTTAAATATTTAGGCTTTTTAAGAAATTGGGTATATTTATAGGTATTAACCTAAGAACAAATAATTAAAAAGGCTTATAATTGGAAAAGGGGCGGGTAGGAGGAAGTTGTAAGCAAGCAGCCATACATACATGAAGAAATTAATTCTCCTTTTAACCATCATAGTTCAGTTGCAATCATCTGACCTTCTGCTTGGGCAAACAGACACATTAAATAAACTAAGCACTTCCGGAAAAAAAAATGGTTACTGGAAAGTGTTTTTAGATGAACATGCCGACCCTGTTGAGAGTATTGAAAAGGCCTGTTTTTACGGAATTGAATTGTACGATAACGGCGAGCATGTTCAAAAATATTATAAACACAAGGTGAGTGGCTTAACAATGAAATTTGATGGAGTACTTCCGCCAAAAGGTAAGCCTGAATTAATTAATGGCACTTTTACCTGGTTTGATAACAAAGGCTTTCTTCAAAGTTTAGAAACGTATAAGAACGGTCAACCTTTATATATAAAATCCTATCATGTTCTGAAGAATAAGACAGACACAATTAACCACCCTTTTGAAGACCTCGATTTTACGATTAAATTTAATAATATTGCAGGCACCTTTTATTATCGGGAACACCATCTCGACAGCACCTTTACAGAATACTGGTTCAGAAAAGGAAAAAGAGGCTGGCGTGTGTACAAAATAAAAGAATAAGTCATCACGCACAAGCAATGGATGTGCGGCTGGCAGTTAATATCAGCTTCTGGCCAAAACGCCTGCTTTTTTGTACCAGCCTCCGGTCATAGACTCATTCAGCAACCACCTAAAACCGCAGCCAAAAAAACTGAGCGAAATCATTAAAATAATTTCACATAACCATTTTAGATTTTGAAGGGTTTTGGGAATTTGGGTATATTTATAGCACTTAGCCTAATAACAAATTATTACGAACGATTGCAGGGGGAAAGCGGCGGGTAGCTGATAATTCATTCCGGTAAACATGAACATACGAATTTTCATAATAATTTCAATTTTAGCTTTTTGGCAATTCTCTTGCGGGCCTGTCGGTGACGAGTACAGCTATTCTGTTTCTCCGGACAGCAGTTCCAGTATTAACAACTCAAGCATTGTTGCCGACACCATGGAAATTTGGGACTCTTTGGCAAGTAATCCTTTTATGTTTAAGAAATGGGAAGTTTCGCTTGACAGTGTATTGGTGCATTTACCCTCCAACTTTCAGTTAGAGAAAAGAACGGAGCCTTCTCCTTATTATGAAGGCGCCAGCGACAGTGTAACAATTATTAAAACCGGAGCATCAGAAATTCATCATGTGAAAAATCCGGGCATCTCCTATATCGACCAGGCACTTATTATGGATAAGGAGATTCCTTTATTGCGCAACATTCGCATTGGCGACAGTTATAAAGATGTTCGAAGCAAGTTGAAGGAAGTAAAACAAACGGAGAAACCCTTTCGTAAAATATACATTAATTACGGCGATGCAACCAGCACCCTGATTTTCGAATTTAAAGAAGAGAAACTTTACAAAGTAATTTACTGGCCTTATACCGGTTGATGTTTAATGGCAAGGCATTAGCTGACAGCACATGGTCAAAATGTGCGCTTTTAAATAACTGCCTCCCGTAATAGACTCATTCTATCCCATTTTGGCCACTGCCTCAATAATGTCGTGTTTGGTAATAATGTGCATGTTGCCGCCCATGTCGCGCAACAATACCGCATTGTTATCTTTGGTAATTAATTTACTCACCTCTTCAATGCTGGTTTTTTCGCCCACCACCGGAAAGGCCGGCTGCAACAGGTTTTTAACCGTTTGCTTTTTCACCTCACTGTTTTCAATTAAGCGGCTAAACAAATAACTGTCGTTAAGCGATCCCACAAAAGCACCTTTTTCAGTTACCGGCAATTGCGAAATGTTGTATTTATTCAGCAACGCCAAAGCCTCGCTAACCGTGGCATTAACATCCACCGTAAGTAATTTTTGGTTTTTATGATTGGCCACCAAATCAATGGCTTTTGGCTTGGTTACTTCTAAAAAGTTACGGTCGCGCATCCAGTCGTCGTTAAACATCTTACCCAAATAACGCGTGCCGTGGTCGTGAAAAATAACCACCACCACATCGCCTTTTTTAAACATTCCGCTCATTTGCAAAAGTCCTGCCAGAGCAGAGCCTGCGCTGTTTCCAACAAAAATGCCTTCCTCGCGGGGTATGCGACGGGTCATCACAGCGGCATCCTTATCCGTTACTTTTTCAAAATGATCGATGATGCTAAAGTCCACATTCTTTGGTAAAAAATCTTCGCCAATGCCTTCGGTGATGTAAGGGTAAATTTCGTTCTTATCAAAAATGCCGGTTTCCTTGTATTTCTTAAATACCGAGCCATAAGTGTCTATGCCCAGAATTTTTATGTTCGGATTTTTTTCTTTGAGGTAGCGCCCCGTGCCACAAATGGTGCCGCCTGTGCCAACACCCACCACCAGGTGTGTAATTTTGCCTTCGGTTTGTTCCCAAATTTCGGGACCGGTTTGTTCGTAATGTGCTTGTGAGTTGCTCAGGTTGTCGTATTGATTGGGTTTCCAGGCATTCGGAATTTCTTCAACCAAACGCGAGGATACCGAATAATAGGAGCGGGGATCTTCGGGTTCCACATCGGTGGGGCACACAATTACCTCGGCACCAAAGGCGCGCAGGGCATCCACTTTTTCTTTACTCTGTTTATCGGTGGTGGTAAAAATACACTTGTAACCTTTAATCACCGCGCCAATGGCCAAACCCATGCCGGTGTTGCCGCTGGTGCCTTCAATAATGGTGCCACCGGGTTTAAGGCGCCCGTCTTTTTCGGCATCTTCAATCATTTTAATGGCCATGCGATCTTTAATCGAGTTGCCCGGATTAAAGGTTTCCACTTTGGCATAAACATCGCAGCTAAGGTCTTTGGTAATTTTATTAAGTTTCACCAATGGTGTGTTGCCAATGGTTTCGAGTATATTTTTACAAGCTTTCATTCTCTGATTTTAATTTCTAAATATAAGTGGTTTTGGGCAGTTGGCTTAAATAATTTATTAAAAAACAATGAGCCTGTTTTTCTTTGTTTTGTTTTTAATGGAACAACTATTTATTAAATTTGTTTTAACGGTTGCCCATTAAGCGTAAAGAACCGTTTAACACCACATGTTTGGATTTTTTCGTAAAAAAGACAAGGCAAAGGCAAGCGAATCAAAAACTGAACCGGAAAAGGCCCCGGATGTCACTGAAAACAATTACCGTTTTAAATGGTACGATTTAGGCCCCGATAACCCCTTTAATAAAAAAATACTCGATTGCCGTGGTTTTACCGAAACCATGCTGTCCACCACCTCCGACCAATCGGTGGCCATTTCGTTTAATCAACAAAGGCACAGATTGGGTAAAGACCTAATTGGTCTTGAATTTCCGGTATCTGAAACTGTTGACTGCGAACTCGTTTATCCACACAATGGCGAACAGATTGAGGGCACACACGTTAAGGCGCAGCAAATGGAAGATAAGTGGGATGTTTATTTTCAGAAAGAGGTCATTTATTTTGTGAGAAGCTGGACCGGGGAGCTTTGGTTTAAGGCCTTTTTCCGAATGGATTCCGATAAATTTACCGTGTACAAAGTGGCGTTTGAAAAAGGAGATAATTTTTTTCAAAACAAAAGCTTTGCCTTAAATGCGGTACATTTTTTAATTAAGACCTGGTGTTTTGGTAAAATTTTTCCGCACCAGGTACCTGCAAATGTGAGCAGCGAAATGGACATTGCACTTATCTCTTTTTCCATGTACGGTAAAAACTGCTGGTATGCCACCCATGAAGATATACTCGACGCAAAAATTCTTCCCCGTCCAAGTCAGACCTGACAAAGAATTTAATGGAGGTACATTCGTTTTTGTAAAATGGTTCGGGCCATAAAGTTGTATTGCTCCTGCGAATAAAGGCACATGCACTTGTCGTAAAACGACATGTAATTATCTACCGGTGGAATGTAGTATTGGCCTTTGCCGTCAACCGATAAGCCATTATAGTCGCAATAAATGTGTTTTTTATTAAACGTACCGTTAAACTCCGGGTCGGCTTCGGTGTCGCAAAAACCATCGCCGTGCAGGTAACAGTTGCTGCGGTCAACAAACTCGCGGCTAACGATGGACGAATTGGTGGGACTAGGACTGGCCAGTGTGGTAAGTGTGGGATTAATTTCGGCAAAGGTATGTGGCAAACCAAAAAAGTGTCCCATGGCATGCAACAGCAATGGCCCGGCCCCCTGTGTTACAATAAAATTCTGGTGCAGGGTAGGGGAGCCCGCACTGGGCAAGTACGCATAATCGCTTTGGCAGGGCGAATAGGTAATTACTTTGGGCACATAAATATTAATGGTGTTTTCGGTAAACCAGATATTGGTTACCACATTTTCGGCCACCAAATCCCATTTGTTGTAATTGTAATCTGGTATCACAACAGTGCTGCAATTTTCAAACGACACACAAATTCTTTTAAAAGTGGCATTGAGTAAATTAATAACCGGTGTGAGGTCGGTGGTAATTACCGTTGGCAGAGTACTGGCGTTGTAGGTAAAATTACTGTCATTAATAAGATAAAACACCACCGAAAATTTTTTATCCAAACAGGTATCGTGGTCCATGGATTGAACCATGTTTTGTATGGTTGTAGAATTACTCAAAGATTTACCCGGGGTGTTTGCAGGTTTTGTTTTGCCGGTGTTTTGTGAATTGGCCGTGAGAACAAAAAAGAAAAAAATAAGTGGTAACAGGGCTTTCAAGAATTTTGAGTTTAAGTGGATAATTTTATTATATTTATAATCAAAAATAGGTAAAAAAGAAAAATGTTCCAAAGAAAAACCCTGAGCCTCCTCCTTTTACTTTTTTTACTGAAAGCCAGTGTCAGTTATTCGCAGATCGTGGCTTCCACCACCGTTGGCTGTGCGCCACTGTCAGTGCAATTCAACGGTCCTTCGGGTGCCACCAATATATTGTGGAATCTTGGCAATTCTATTGGAACTTCCACTCTGGCTAATCCCAATCCAATTTACAATAATCCGGGCACCTATGTGGTTACCTATACGGCACTGGTTAACAGCACTCCGGTAAATTACAACATCACCATTCAGGTAAATCCAGCACCTTCGGCTGCTTTTACTTACACCATTCCTCCCACACATTGCGCGCCCATGACTGTGTCGTTTAGCGGTTCAGGTGGCAGCCCCGGCAGTACCTACAACTGGGCATTTGGCGATTTAAGCACACAGTTAAATGCTGCGGCTTCGGTAACTCACGTGTATGGAGCGGGCAGCTTTTCGCCGGTAATGACCATGCTGGATGCAGCCAGTGGTTGCACGGCAGTGGCGGTTAATAATACAGGCATCAACATCAAGGTGTCCAATTTGCCAATCATCAATATAAGTTCCAGCGCGGGTTTTAACAGTTGCACCTCGCCGTTTACGCCAAATATTTCGGGTTCGTTGTCGGTAAGCGGTTCGCCTGTTCCCGGTCCTTTTTCTTCGATTAACTGGCAATTTAACCCCGGCAATCCTGCTTCATCCAACAACATTACGCCGGGTGCTGTTACTTTTAATAATGGCACCAGCGTTATAAGCCTCACCTTAACCGATAATAACAGTTGCAGCAATTCCGGCAACGTTTCGGTATCGGTGTTAACACCCACCCTTAACGCACCCCTGCAGCCAACCATTTGTGCCGGCACCTCCTTTGGTGCTGTTTTGTTTTCATCGCAACCGGTTACTTACTGGAATTTTAGCGGTAACTCGACTCCAATTACGGTTACAGTAGCACCCAACACCACTTTTACCGCACCGCCATTTTTTGCTTTTAGCAGTGGGGGTTTAAAATCATATACAGTAACCATAAACAATGGCTTTGGGTGCCAACCCAGTGTTTACACCAACACGGTTTTTGTGGAAGAAATTCTGGTGGATTTTACGTTAACGCCCAATGTGCCCCATTCCAGTTGCTCCTCGCCGTTTGCCGTAACTTATATTAATACCAGCACCATCAACAGCGGCAGTTCGCTCACTTTTACATGGATTTCTCAGCCGCCTACCAATTATCCGGCATACATTAGTAGTCCTTTAAACACGGTGGTTACCACCAGCGCACCCATGACCTTTACCCTGTCACAAGGCAGTCAAAATCCCTACACCATTTTCCAGAATTTTGGTTCGGTAATTGGCTTAATGGCCTCGTCCAATTCAATAGCTCAATGCCAATCGACTATGGCTTTACACATCGAATACGACACCTTGAGAAGAGCAACTGCCCGGTTTATTAAAAACCGAAACGACAGTTGTGCACCAATGGTTGTTACTTTTACGAACACGAGTGTGAGCAATCCCAACCACGCCATTACCAGTTTTACATTTTACAATGGTGGAAGTCCCACACAATCGGTGAGTGGCTCGCCAACTCTTTTTCCGATTACCTTTACCTACAGTCAACCGGGCACTTATTATCCCTACATGGTTGTTAAAACCATTGATGGATGCGTGGAAACGTCCTACGTGGATACCATAACCGTCGTCAATCCGCCGGCCATAAGTGGCGCCATTGCCAGCACATCGGCCTGTGCCGGGCAAAGTGTCACCATTAGCATGAGTGCAACGGCCATATCAGTACCATCTTCCAGCACCATTGCGCACTGGCATGTGCAAAGCGATAATAATTTCTTTTCGGGATGCATTAACAATCCCAATCCAAGTTTTCCGTTTTCGCACATTGGCACGCATACCATTGGCATTTCGGCCTACCAGCGAAACTGCCGGAATACGGCTGTGCTGGCACAAAGTATAACCATTGTGGGTCCTTATGGAAAATTCAGGTTTAAGACCACGTGTGTGGGCAATAAAAAAACGGTTGATTTTGCGGTCAATTTGCAGGATGTGCAAACGGCCACGCTTAATTTTGGGGATGGCAATTCGGATGTGATTTCGGGATCAATTGGCAGTGTTTTTAATTACACCAGCTCACACACTTACAGTGCTTCGGGAAATTATACGGCCACACTTGTTTCGTACAACGGACTAAACCCTTGCCCAACACGGCAATTTTCGCTCGAGGTAAAAGTGCGTGAACCCAACGCCAATATTTTGTTTAATGGCCAACCGATTCCTGCATTGCCCAACGCACTTACCTGTGTGGGGAAAAAATACAATTTTTCAGCAGCAGGTTCGGTGGATGCTTATGTTACCTGTGTCAGCGGGTATATCTGGAATTTTAAAACACCGGCCTACACCATGCCTACCATTCAAAAATTTACACCATTGTTTGGTTCGCCGGGAAGTTATCCCGGTGGCTATTCTTATTTGAATGGCACAACGCCACTTGATACATCATTTTTCGACATGGCCGCCCGTGATACTTTTCATTATGCGGGCACTTATACCATTAGTTTAACCATTCGCGATGAAAATGGTTGCAGGGATACAGAAACAAAAATATTCCGCATCAGCTCCGCCAAACCAAGCTTTAGTCTTAATCCCAATCCGGTGTGTTTATCATCGGGCAGTGTGCAAATTATTAACAATACCCAGGCTTTGCAGGTAGCACCCGATCAAATCACCAATTATGTCTGGAATTTTGGCGATGGCAGTCTGCCCATTAACTCCACCGTTTCTACCAGTAGTCCATTGCATGTTTACACGGCTGCCAATTCTCCGTTTCAAACCTTTTCGGTTATTTGTTCAGCCACAAACAATGTGG
This sequence comes from Bacteroidia bacterium, assembly GCA_020846335.1. Lineage (GTDB taxonomy): Bacteria > Bacteroidota > Bacteroidia > B-17B0 > Aurantibacillaceae > Aurantibacillus. The sequence goes on along the minus strand of JADLED010000260.1, from coordinate 15,513 downwards.
GATGTTCGGACACCACCATGCATTTAATAAAGGTGAGTAATCCAAATTCCAATTTTGGAAGTTCGGTGCTGCAGCCTTGTATTCCTAAGGGTCAGAGTGCCAATGTGCCCTTTACAGCCAATCCGGGTTTTGCTACCTATAGTTTAAGTTTTGGCGACCCTCCTTCGTTCCCAAGCTGGACTACCACAAGCACGTTTAACAATGTGTCGCACAATTACAACACGCCGGGCACCTACTTTGCCACCTTAATTGTTACCGATAACAGTGCCTGCAAAAGCACACAAATGGTTGCCATTACTGCACTGGGGCAGCCCACGGCACAAATTTCGTTTGCCAACAATCAAAATAAATTTTGCCTGCCCGGCACGCCAATCATCATTAGCAGCAGCAGCATAAATGCAACACCGATTAATAATTTTATTTGGGGAATGGGCACTGTTGTTACTTCAGGTACAGTAAATTCTATCAGCAACATTTTAACCAACATAGGTATTTACACAGTGCAGTTAAATGTAAATATATCTGGTTATTGCAACAGCAGCGATACGGCCTTGGTTTATGTTTACGACCCTAAAACGGATTTTGTTTTGGATAAGAATAAGTTTTGTTTGGGCGATACCATACATGTGTCTTTAAAAGACTCCTCGGGGGTTTACGGTTGGAAATGGTATTATGGCGACAATGTGCCACAAATACCGGTGGTGGCAGGCACCGCTTCTGCAATTGCCAACGCCACAACGGCTTATGTGTACAACACCTATCCAACAGGCAGCACCAATGGTACAGCGGTTTTATCCCTTGAGTTTTATGGGCCTGCCCGCACTTGTGTGACTTCACAAACCACCGACATTACAGTAATTGATTTGAAGAGTAATTTTATTGAGCGCGATAATTTATACCGGCATTGTTTGGGGCCACCGAATTCGTTTATTGATAAAACCATTAATACCAGCAGTGTAAGTCTGGAGTATTTCTGGAATTTTGGGAACGGTTTAGGCACAGCCTCAGGTGCAAATTCAGCATTTACATTTACACAGGCCGGAGTTTATCCGGTAAAATTAAATGTTACGGCGCCGGATTATGGTTGTAAAAATTCCACGGTAAAAAACATGACGGTATTACCATTGCCTTTGGCCGGAATAAATTTACCGGATTCTACCTGTCCGGGTTCTGTTTTTCAGGTAGTGGGTAGTGGAACTCCCGGTGTTAGCGGGGCTTTAACGGGTACGGTGTTTTCGGGTACCGGTTCCAATAGTTTTTCATTGAATGCTAATAATTCATTTTCGATTAACAGTTCGGCTTTGGTATCAAGCGTTTATACCATTCAGGTTACCGATGATAATTCCTGCATTAGTAAACCATCCACTGATTATATTTTTGTTCAGCAACCGGCACCAAAAGTGCAATGGGATACCACCATTGTGATTGGGCAAACGGTTCAGTTAAATGCCCGTGTGGGTAGTAATTTTACCTATAGCTGGACGCCACAAATTAAGGATTTGAATTGCATTAGCTGTTACAATCCGGTGTCAACCACTACGGATAATATCAGTTACAGTGTTACACTCATCGACCAGCCATTGGCCTGTTTTGTGAACGTGAATACCTATAAAATAGTTGTGAATCCACTTAGTTCCTTAGATGTTCCAACTGCTTTTACACCCAATGGCGATGGTACCAACGATGTTATTTATCCGGGAGGCTGGGGACTTAAAAAATTAAATTACTTTAAGGTGTTTAACCGCTGGGGACAATTGTTGTTTGAAAGCAACGACCTGAAAACCGGATGGGACGGATTATTTAACGGAGTGCCTCAAAATATGGAAACATACGTGTATCAGGTGTCGGTAGAGAGTTTTAAAGGAGAAACGCTGACTAAAACCGGCACTTTTAAATTGATACGGTAAGCGAATCTTGTTTTTTTGCAATTTAATTTTTGAGGCTGTTTGATTATTTCAAAGCACCAGTAACTCCCAAACCAAACAAGGCAAAATCGTATTTGATTGGGTCGAGTGGGTCGAATGTTTTTAATACCCCGGTAATTTCTTCCACAGCCTGCCAATCGTTTTGAGTACGTTTAAGTAAGCCCAACTGCCTGCTCACATTGCCTGTGTGAACATCGAGTGGTAAACACAAATCGGCCGGCGAAATTTTTTTCCAGATGCCAAAATCCACGCCCTTGTTGTCTTTTCTCACCATCCAGCGGGCATACATGCACAGGCGCTTGGCACTCGATTTGGCAGCAGGGTTCGAGATGTGTTTTTCGGAGCGCGGCAAATGTGGAGTTTCTAAAAATAGATGCCTGAAATTAGTGATGCGTTCAAGTAAATTGTTGCCATGAGAAAAAGCGGCTTCTAAACCATGGTGCTGCAAATAAATGTTTTGAAGCGATTGAAGAAAAAACCTGCAATCAGTGCCGTTAAAGGTGCGGTGAACAAAATTATCAAATGCCTTTAAATCTTTTTTTGTATGATTCAGAATAAATTCAAATGGCGAATGGTCCATTCTTTGCATCAGTCCGGTGGCATTGTTGATAATCGATTTGCGGTTGCCCCAGGCAATGGTGGCGGCTAAAAAACCTGCAATTTCAATGTCTTCTTTTTTGCTGAACTGATGCGGAATTAGAACAGGGTCGTTTTCAATAAAACCTTTGGTATTAAATTTAAAATAGCTCTCGTCGAGAAAACTTTTAATCAGTTCTTTATCTGCCTCTTTTTTTGATTTGACTTTTTTGGTCATCGGGTAAAGATACAAGGTCAGGGCACAAAACACAAACTCCCCGCAGAATGCTTCTACAGGGGGTTTTAAGTTATTGATTTAATTCTATTTCTCCACTACAATCTTCTTCGCAAATCCGGCTCCATCCGCGCTTCTTAAAAAATAAATGCCCGAAGCCAATGCAGGAACGGAAATACTGAACTGATTGTTTTCGTTCAACGATAAATTACTCACAGTTTGCCCAAGTTCGTTTACAATCATTAACTCCATAGCCGTGTTCGATTGAATTACAAAAGCCCCGTTGTTTGGATTAGGGTAAACAAGAATATCAGACTTGGTTTCGTTATCGGCCAAACCGTTACAACCATTTACTTTTATAGTAACTGTTGCAGATGACGTACAGCCCTGGGTGTTGGACCCGGTTACCACAATATTCAAATTGGTTACCAAAGAGGAGGTAACAGTTACAGAAGGGCCACTGGCAGAGGTACTCCAGCTATAAGTATTGGCGCCACTCGCACTAATGGTTGCACTTTCGTTTTTACAAATTACAGTGCGTGAGCTTACAGTTGTAATAGTAGGATTTGGATTTACCACAACCTGAACGGTACTATTTGACGGACAATTGATATTAGCCGATTGTGAGATGGCTGACACAGAATAAATGGTGGTAACGTTCGGTGTCACATTAATGCTCTGAAACGGTGTATTAGGTAACCACGTATAAGTGGTGGCACCATTGGCCGTTAAAGTAGTGGTGTTGCCATCGCAAATAACAGTGTTGCCAATAATAGTGAGCACTGGGTCAAACACTCCAATCTCAATTGTTTCGGTGGAAGTACATAAATTGGCGTTGTTTGAAACAGTGCAGGTATAAATGGTGGTTAATACAGGGTTTACGGTGATACTTGTTCCGATTCCTCCCGAACTCCAGTTGTAGGTATTACCATTGCCGGTTGCTGTAATGCTGCTCGAACCTCCCACACAAATGAGCGGGTCGGTGGCCAACAGGCTTACAGTTGGGGTAGGATCAACCAATACAATCTGCGAGGAACCCGCCAAACATCCAATGCTGTTGGAGGCAACTACTGAATACAAAGTGGGTGCGGATGGCGAAACGGTAACTGTTTGAGCTACTAAATTTCCCGGAGTCCAGGTATAACTTAAACCACCGGTGGCGGTAAGTGTTAACACATCGGCCACACAAATAACAGAGCTGCTCGCATTTGAACTAACAGTTGGAATTGGATTAGCCACCAGGGTAATTGTTCCAACCCCCGAACAGGTGCCGTCTGAAGTGGCAACTGTATAAACACTGGTAACAGTTGGACTCACATTAACGTAATTAGTGGCTGTATTAATAGGAAACCAGGTGTAGCTTGTACCTGCCGAACTTGCGGTGATTAAGGCCGGATCGCCGGCACAAATTATACTCGGGCTCGAAACAATGGTAATTGGAATTGGAGCTACAGTAATCGTGGTAACAGCCGAACCTGTGCCGCAACCATTTTGACCTGTAACAGTGTAGGTGGTGGTTACTGATGGATTAAAAGAAACACCGTTTTGAACGCCATTGCTCCAACTGTATGTTAAGGCGCCGCTTGCTGTGAGTGTAGCGGTTTTTCCCAAACAGGTTTGGTTGGTACTGGATACTACCGAAAGCACAGGCGCAGTGCCATTAACCGTAAGTGTAATCACTGCATTAGATATACAACCCTGACTGTTGGTGCCCTGCACGGTGTATGATGTGGTGGAAGAGGGACCAACCGTGATTAAGGTGGCATTGGAGCCGCTGTTCCAGGTATAACTGTTTACACCACCGCCTGAAGTAAGTGTGGCACCTCCACCGGTACAAATAGCAGTTGGACTTGCTGCAATACTCACATTGGCACCGGCTATAATGTTTACAGCCACTGTGTTAACACCTGTGCAGCCTGTTGAACCTGTAGCCGTAACGGAATAGATGGTGTTGGCGGTTGGGTTAACAACGGCAGATGAGCTATTCCCACCAAAACTCCAGGTGTAAGAGGTAGCGCCGGATGCGGTTAAAGTAACCGAATAACCACTGCACACCGAAGCACTGCTGGCAACCACCGATGCAGTAGGCGAGGGGCCAGATGGACCATTGGATATTGGATAACCTAACCATTGACTGGTGCCGCTATCGTATAAAAAGAAACGGTTATTGGCAAATCCCATTCTAAAAGTAGAAGGATTTGGTGCTGAAGTTGGCAAACTACAAGAGGCAGTGTAGGCCGAAGTGGTTGAATTTAAAAAATAGATGGCTCTGTTGATATAATCGTACACCCCTACATCGGCGCCGGGAAAACCGGTGTAAATGATGCCATAACTATTCAAATTGCTTGTTGCCACCGGTAAGCCGCTAATGGCATTGGAAGAAATGAGTGCATTGCTGGTTTTATTATAACGGTAAACTGTACCAGAGTTGTAATAGTAAATAATGTTATTGGCAATTCCGGCCATTCCCATCGATTGTGCATTTGGCATGGTGGAACTTGAAACAAAGGTGGTGGTGGAAGTAGCGTAGCCATTGGTATTGAGTGTGTTCGAGTAAACACCGCCACTGTTATAGGTGTTGCCTTCAAGTCGGTTGTTCACGTTATTCCACCAAAGGCCGCGGTAATCCGATGTTTGACTGGTGCTGCTTAACGAGCTGCCACCATTTGGGCCAAACGTTTCAATGGGATAACTGCCACTACCCGCATTAACCGAATAATACAGGTTTAAACAGGGGTTGTAGGCCACCCCTGTGCGGTTAGCGGTTCCACCCGAACATTGCAGCGTTATGTCGGAGATGGCTGAAGTATAAGTGGTTTGCGCGGTAGTTGTGCCAAACATTAATAATAAAGCCGGCATTAAAAGTGAATAAATTTTTTTCATGATTTGATGTGGTTAGTGAAATGTATAGTAAATCTATAAAAACAGATTGAAAAATAAAACAGAGTTCACAACTAAATAAGCCGGGAACGCCCTTGTTTAAAAATACCGTTAATTCAGCTCAAATACTCAATTACAGACATTGAAGCTGAATTTACGATTTATTCTAATTTATTGATTAAGTCAGTAAAGCCTGCCGCTTCCCTTCTATTTGAATAGGCGCCAATGGAATAATGCAACACCTCGCCCTGATTGTTTAAAATAATTACCGTTGGGTAGGCTTTGCTCCGTGTTTTCCGTTCATTGCAAATGGAAGAAACAAAATCATTCATCTCATTCAAATACACGAAGTTTTTTGTTTGGATCTTTTTGTTTTTTAGGCAGTTATTGGCAACTTCGTCACTCAACTCTGAGAGAAAAACATAAGCCACATCCTTTTTTATGGCACCAGCAAGCGAATCCAGCCAGGGCATTTCTTTAATGCAGGGTTTGCAGGTAATTGACCAGATATTGATGTAGTAATATTTTTTTGATAACAAATTTGGGTTGCTTTGCTTTAATTTTTTTTGAAATAAGCTTAAACCTTCGCTCCATTTGGTTTTGGAAATTTTTTGGAAACCCAGCGAACTGTTCACCATGTTTCCAAATTCCTTATTGTAAGTGGTTTTAATATCTTCTCTAATCAAATAAACGTTGAGAAGGATTGATAGACTTAAAGCTATGCCAAGTATCCACTTCATTAATTTAAAATTTTTACGTTTTGTTTTGGTAATACAAACTTCAGTTTGTTTAAAAAGGCACTGTCTTTTAATACGCTAAGCCGGTTTTCATTCACGTACAAAACCTTACCTTCTGAATCAATAATGGTGTACAAATTTGATTGCTTATAATAAAGGAATGGATTTTCATGGCCCAGTTTTAATAAATTGGGACTCATAGTAGGTTTCATAAATTTTAGCCCTTTAATATTAAATATGCTTGATATATAATCGTCCATCCCAAATAACATTTTTACGTTTTTAAAGTTGGCGAAATTGTCTTTTAGAAACTTTCTGGAAGGTTCTTCTTCCATCTCCGTTACAAAAACATATTCCAGTGAGTATTTTCCAAAATTGGCGGCCATCGAATCCAGCGCCATCATTTGTTCCTGAAAGAAAATTTCATAGCGGAGCGAATCCCATCTGTAAACAATAACATACTTGTTGGTTAAACTTGTTTCAGGGTATTTTGTTTTAAGTTGCTTCTTAAAATAATCATAACCGTCTTCGTAAGAAATTTTCTTATAAAAATGCAATTTGCTTTCTTCGTTCCATCGGTTACGTTCTTTTACTTTTTTTTGAAGATAATAGGCATTAATTCCTAAAGAGATAAGAAGCAAGGATATTAATAATTGTTTCATTAAGTATTAAAATTAACCTAATTAATCTTAAACCACCAATAACACCCAAACAATTTTAGAACACATTAAGCAAAACCTCAGATGTGGCTACTTTATCCGCGTAATATCCAATTGTTTGAGCTTTGGGTTAATTTTATTTATACCCAGCACCACCAAAATGGTCATGCCGCCACCAAAAATAATGGATGGCACCAGGGTCATAATTCGTGCAGCCACCCCGCTTTCAAAAGCACCAATTTCGTTGCTGCTGCCAATAAACACACTGTTAATGGCACTTACGCGACCACGCATATTATCCGGTGTCATTAATTGCAAAATGCTGTGGCGCACCACCACACTCACATTGTCAAAAGCACCCGTGAGCAACAACATGGTAAATGCCAGCCAGTAATTGGTACTAAGTGCAAACAGAATGGTAAAAAGTCCAAAGGCCGCCACCGACCATAATAAAGCCAGTCCTGCTTTTTTAGACGGTGGATAAAACACCATTACCAGCGACATTAGCACCGCACCTACCGCAGGCGCCGTGCGCAGCAAACCATACGCCTCAGGCCCCAGGTGCAGAATTTTATCGGTAAACGAAGGAATAAGTGCCACTGCCCCGCCAAACAACACCGCAAACAAATCCAGCGAAATGGCACTTAGCACCATTTTGTTTTTAAACACAAAATTTAATCCAACCTTCATGCTCTGCAAAATGTTTTCTTTCCCTTCCTTTATTTCGGGGGCTCCCGGGTTTTTAATTCGTAAAATAAAAAACAAGGCTAAAGCAAAAAACACCACTTCGCTCAAATGGCACCACTGGGCGTTTAAGGCATTGTGATAACCGTAAATAAGACCTGCCACCACCGGGCCCAATATGGCGCCTGTGTGCCACGATGTGCTGTTCCACGTAGCCGAATGCGTGTACAAGCCCCTCGGAACAATCTGACTTAAAAAAGGTGCCATGCTGGCCGCCAAAAAAGAACGTGTTATGCCGAACAAAAACACAATGCTAAAGAGTGCCGCAATGCCCAGGTTGCCAAACAAATGCAGTTGCGGTGCCGCATTCAGATAAAGAAAAAGAGCCCCGGCCAATAACACCCCAATGCCACTCAGTATTATTTTTCGTTTGGGTAAAAGGTCGGCATAATGCCCGCTAAAAAAAGAAGTAATGATAAAAGGCACCGCTTCGGTTAAACCAATTAAGCCCAGAATTAATTCTTCGCGGGCATGTTCGTAATACACCTGCAGGTAAATGGTGCTAAACTGCATTTGAATGGCCAGAGTTAAAAAGAAACGCGCTGCCACAAACATTCTGAACTCTTGAATCTTGAAAATTTGCAGGGATTCTGATTTTAAAAGTGGCATAATTATTCGATAAAATTAATCAAATTTGATAATTTAGTGGCCTGTGGAGGAAAATAGCAAACACATAAACATAAAAGCCCTGGCCGAAGACGACCGTCCACGCGAAAAATTATTGTCACTTGGAAGACACACCCTGAGCGATGCCGAATTAATTGCCATTGTGCTGGGCTCCGGAAACAGGGAAGAAACCGCGGTGCAACTCGCGCAACGCATGTTGTCCGACAATCAAAACAACATTAACCAACTGGCCAAACTCAGCATTGGCGATTATAAGCGATACAAAGGAGTAGGTGTGGTAAAGGCCATTAACATTGCCGCCGCTTTTGAGTTGGGCAGAAGAAGAACCGACAGCAACACCATAGAGAAAGTAAAAATCACCTCAAGCAACACCGCTTACAATCTCTTTCAAAAACGCCTGAGCGATTTGCCACACGAAGAATTCTGGATATTGATTCTGAACCGTGCCAATCAGGTAATAAAAGAAGAAAACATCAGCAAAGGTGGCATATCGGGCACGGTGGTGGATGTTCGCCTCATTTGCAAAAGTGCCATCGAAAACAACGCGAGTGGCATTGTGATGGCACACAACCATCCAAGCGGCCAAATAGTGCCAAGCGAACAGGACAAACAAATTACCGTCAAATTAAAAGAAGCACTCAAACTGTTTGGCATTTCGTTATTAGACCACATTATTATAGGCGATAGAAAATACTACAGCTTTTCGGATGAAGGAGCCATTTGATAACAGCCGACCAAAAAAAACAACATGCTAAAAATTGTAACCATTATAGGTGCCCGCCCACAAATAATTAAAGCTGCGGCATTAAGTCGCGCTATTAAAGGTGGATTTGCAGATAAGATAAAAGAAATTATTGTTCACACAGGTCAGCATTACGATGCCAATATGAGCCAGGTTTTTTTCGACGAACTTGGCATTCCTGCACCGGATTACAACCTCAATGTGGGCAGTGGCAGCCACGGCAAACAAACCGCAGCCATGATTGTGGGCATTGAGGAAATTCTGATTAAGGAAAAACCCAATGCCATTGTGTTGTATGGCGATACCAATTCTACTTTGGCCGGAGCCATTGCTGCTTCCAAAATACATGTTCCGGTGGCACACATCGAGGCCGGTTTGCGCTCGTTTAACAAAGCCATGCCCGAAGAAATTAACCGCATTATGTGCGATCACGCAAGCACCCTGTTGTTTTCGCCAACCAAAACCGGTTACGACAATTTGTTGCGCGAAGGATTTAATCCCGCAGCCAAAGCCCCTTATTCGGCCAACAACCCAAAAATTTACCACTGTGGCGATGTGATGTACGACAACAGCCTGCACTTTAGCACCGTAGCCGAAAGCAAAACCAATGTGCTTACCAAATTATCGCTCACAAAAAATAAATTTATACTGGCCACCATTCACCGCAACAACAATACCGATGAGCCGGAGCGCCTCAATGCCTTGTTCAAATCGCTCAACGATATTTCGCTCAAATACCAATTAGAGGTGGTGTTGCCATTACACCCGCGCACAGCCAAACTGCTTGAAACCAATTTAACAGCCGAAAATCTGGCGGCCATAAAAGCCAACAGCGGTTTTAAAATAGCAGAACCGGCTTCGTTTTTAGAAATGATTGCCCTCGAAAAAAATTGTTGTTTGGTAATGACCGATAGTGGCGGTGTGCAAAAGGAAGCCTTTTATTTTGAAAAGCCTTGTGTGATTTTAAGACCCGAAACCGAATGGGTGGAACTGGTGGAATGTGGCGCCGCTATTGTGACGGATGCCAACGAAACCCGCATCAAATCAGCATTTGAAACCCTCTACACCAAAGGCGGATTAAAATTTCCTTTGTTGTATGGCGATGGGCATGCCTCCGAATTTATTTGCCGCGAGATGTTGGCCAATTTGTGAGTGGTTATAAAAAACGTTTAACTCCTACAACACTGTAATTAATCACATGACAACTTCTAAAATCTGGTTCACCTCCGATCATCATTTCGGCCATAAAAACATTCTTGAATTTTCGAAACGGCCTTTTGCCACTGTGGAGGAAATGAATGCAGAGCTCGTAAAGCGCTGGAACGAAAGGGTTGCCAAAGAAGACGAAGTGTATCATCTTGGCGATTTTGCCCTGATGTCGCCGGGAAAGCTAAGGCAATTGCGGGAACAATTGAATGGGAAAATATATTTAATTGCGGGCAATCACGAGAGTTCTGCATTGGACTGCAAAGATTGTTTTGAATGGATAAAAGATTACCATGAGCTGATTGTTAACGATTCAGAGGCGCACCGCGGACAACGTTTTATTGTTCTTTTTCATTATGCCATGAAAGTGTGGAATGCAAGCCACTATGGGACCTGGCATTTGTATGGACATTCGCACGGCGATTTGCCGGATGATGAAGGCGCCTTGTCTTTTGATGTTGGTGTTGACTGCCACAACTTTTACCCATTGAGTTACGAAGAGGTAAAACAAATAATGTCTCAAAAGAAATGGCTGCCACCTTTTGAGCCACGAAATAAGTGAGTTAACCTGCGCTTTTTTCAGTGTGTGTAGGCACTTAAATGTTTTTATCACCACAATTTGATTCCGGTACTTTTTTAAATCACTTTTTCACTTTTTGATATAAGTCAAAAAATAAAAAAATACTTGCGTGTAGTTTTGAAGCATGAAAAAACTAAAAACAATCAGCCGCAAAACCAATTGGATAGTGCTTTTGGCTGGCATCACACTATTAAGTTCATGCGCTTTACAAATGAGCGAATCGGTAAACGACCCCGCCATTGGCTTAAACGGGGGCTTTGAAACCGTAGAAGATAATTTGCCCGTTAACTGGTTGGTAAACACCCCAAAGACCTGCGGTAGCGGTAGTTTCGAAATTGTTGCCGATACTTCTGATAAAAAGGAAGGCCATCAATCGCTTTGTTTTAAGGTGCAGCAATGCTCCGATAAAGGCGGACGTTATTCGCCGGGCATAGCGCAGGAAATTCCGGTGAAAACGGGCGAAGACTATTTGATTAGTTTTTGGATAAAAAATTCGGAAACCAATTTTAAGATTGACATGAGTGCGGTAAGTGCACATCAACGTTCAGATGGCCCTAAATTAACAGCGGTGGATTCTTTAAACGTGTGGCGCTGGTATAGCTACCATTACCAAATCCCTGCCTCAATGAATCGTTTGCGTTTGGAAGTGAGCGTGCTTAAATCCGGCACCTTTTGGATTGATGCCATTAAAGTGGAGAAATTGTAAAATTCGGGATTCTACTACAAAGAGGCCTTTACCACCTTGTCGATTATTTTGTGTAAACGCTTAATTTCGGAACGACCGCGGTTTAATTCATTTACCAAACAGGTGGTTACCACAATCAACTTTAAATCGGGCACAATGCAAATTAACTGTCCGCCATAACCGCTAGCCACAAAAGCCTGATGCCCGTTGGTTTTGCGTCGCCACCAATAATAACCGTAGCCGTTGGCGCCGGGTAAAACGTCCCATTCATTTAATTCCACGTGTTCAGCAGTTGATTCTTTTATCCACGATTTTGAAATAACCTGTTTGTTATTTACCACACCTTCGTTCAAATACAATAAACCAAAACGGAGCATGTCGCGCGATTTCATCGACAATTCAGTGCCGCCTGAAGTTCTGCCCATAGGGTCGTTGGTCCAGTGATTTATGTGTATACCTAATGGTTTAAAAAGTGTGCTATCCGCAAATGTGCGCAGGTTGGTTTTAGCACAACGGGCAATGGCAGCAGCCATTACGTGCGAGCCGCCGGTACAATATTTGAAACTTGTGCCGGGCTGGCACTCGTAGGGTAATTCCAAAACATAACGAACAGGGTCGGAAGAGGATTGAAAAGCGCGGTGACTGAGCACATTGTTGTCATCCCACAATAAACCTGTTTGCATGCACAGCAAATTTTTAAGCGTCAGGGTTCTTTTCACCAAATCGGTTTGGTACAAAACATCGGGGTACCAAACATTTGGGTGCTCCGAAACATTCAGGCTGTATTCGGTTAATACATTTAGAACCGGTGTTTCAAGAGAGGGTAGCAAGCCTTTGTCTTTGGCAATACCAGCCAGTGCCGAAGTAATTGTTTTGGTGACCGATTTTAGTTGAAAGTGGGTGGTGTCAGATTGTCCGTTAAAATAGGCTTCGTAAACTATACCTGAATTTTTCCAAACCAAAAAAGAACCAATACTTGGAACACTATCAAGAGTTTCTTTTCCAATCTTTTTAAAGAAATCAGGTTTGTAGCCGGCGCCAGTAGGGTTAAGAACGCTTAATTCCTGAGCGGATAAAAAGGAGGTGAAAATAAATTGAAGTGCAATTAAACGAAGCATATTGAGCCCTGTTGTTACTTCTCAAAATACTTTTTCATGTAGGCAAAGTAATGGTCTTTCCAGCCTTTTTTATATTGTTCGCCTTGCCCATCGGGAATGTTGCTGTGCGTAATGGTTACCAGGGTGTGATCATCTTTAAAGGTAAAAAACAATTCAATCACCGAGTCTTCGTCGGTTTCGGCAAAGTCGGTGGTGCGCCATTTTTGAATTATTTTTTTGTATGGAAATATTTCAACGTTGGTGCCACTGATGTAACCATCCCAGGCTGTAAAGCTACCGCCTTCGTTAGGGCTGGTGTGTGCTTTTGAACCACCTGTAAATTCAGCGTGAACGGCATCGTTTAACCAACCGGTAAAAACTTCCTTGGCGGTGCAATGCAATTTTACAGATACTTTAAACTTGTCCAATTTATTAAGCTTGTTTTACGCGTGTAATTTCTTTTTTGTGCAGTGTTTCAACAACAGTTGCAGCAATGTCTTCCGGTGAAAAACCGCACTCTTTGTAAAGTTCAGTCTGTTCGCCATGTTCAATAAACTTATCAGGTATTCCTAATCGAACCACATTGGCACTGTAACTATTGTCGGCCATAAACTCAACTACCGCACTGCCCATGCCACCAACAATGCAACCGTCTTCTACGGTGATTACTTTGTCGAAGGTACTGAACACTTCGTGCAATAAAGCGGTGTCAATTGGTTTAGCAAAACGCATGTCGTAATGTGCCGGTTCAATGCCTTGTTCTTTCAGTAATTCCAATGCGGTACTTACCAGGTTACCGGGGTGACCGATGGAAAGTATGGCAATGTCTTTACCATCTTTTACCTTGCGGCCTTTACCAATTTCTATTTTTTTAAACGGTGTTTTCCAGTTCACCATCACACCATTGCCACGTGGGTAACGGATGCTGAAAGGGCCTGTAACTTCATCCAACTGCGCGGTGTACATCAGGTTGCGGAGTTCTTCTTCGTTCATAGGTGCACTCACAATCATGTTTGGAATGCAGCGGAAATACGCCAAATCGTAAGCGCCATGGTGCGTTGGTCCATCGGCACCGGCTAGTCCGCCACGGTCGAGGCAAAACACCACTTTTAAATTTTGTAAAGCCACGTCGTGCAAAACCTGATCGTAGGCACGTTGCATAAACGAGGAATAAATGTTGCAATAAGGCACTAAGCCCTGAGTGGCAAGTCCGGCACTGAATGTAACGGCATGTTGTTCGGCAATGCCCACATCAAAAGCGCGGTCAGGCATGGCTTTCATCATAATATTAAGCGAGCACCCAGAAGGCATGGCAGGCGTGATGCCGGTAATTTTATCATTTTTTTCAGCCAGTTCCACCATGGTGTGACCAAACACATCCTGGTATTTTGGTGGCTGAGGCGTTTTAGGTATTACCTTAATTATTTCGCCGGTTTCTTTATTAAACAGGCCCGGCGAGTGCCAAACTGTTTCGTTACCTTCTTCACTAAATTTGTAACCCTTTCCTTTTTTGGTGAGTACGTGTAATAATTTAGGTCCGGGAATATCTTTTAAATCGGCCAGTACTTTGGTTAAGCGAACCACATCGTGCCCGTCAACCGGTCCAAAATACCTGAACTTTAAAGATTCGAATAAATTACTTTGTTTGAGCAGACTGGTTTTAACCGCATTTTCAACCTTGCTGGCAATTTCCTGTGCATTGGGACCAAACTTGCTTATTTTGCCAAGTAAATCCCACACTTTGTCTTTTGCTTTGTTATAGGTGTGCGAGGTGGTAATGTCGGTAAGGTATTCTTTTAATGCGCCCACGTTGGGGTCAATGCTCATACAATTATCGTTGAGCACCACCAACAGGTTGGCGTTTTCAACTCCGGCGTGGTTAAGTCCCTCAAAGGCCAAACCTGCTGTCATGGCGCCATCGCCAATTACAGCTATGTGGTGTTTGTCTTTTAAGTTTTTGTATTTGCTTGCCACAGCCATGCCCAAAGCGGCACTGATGGAAGTAGAGGAGTGGCCAACGCCGAAGGTATCGTAAATGCTTTCGCTGCGTTTTGGAAAACCGCTGATGCCTTTGTAGATGCGGTTGGTGTGAAACACGTCGCGTCTTCCGGTAATTATTTTATGACCATAGGCCTGATGGCCAACGTCCCACACTAACTGATCGTAGGGGGTGTTAAAAATATAATGCAGCGCCACGGTGAGTTCAACAACGCCCAAAGAGGCGCCGAAGTGCCCGCCCTTAACCGACACTAAATCGATTATGTATTGACGTAGTTCAGAACTTATCTGAACTAACTGTTCTTCGCTGAGTTTTTTTAAATCATCAGGTGAATTTATTTTTGCTAATAATTCGCCCGGAATAAAACCTGAACCTGTTACAATTTTCATCCTTACAAAGATAGAATTAAAATAACGTGCCGGGGCTGATGGATATTGTTTTATTTAGGAGGACTTATCCATACTTTAAAGTTAATTAACTTTTGAATCTAACTACCAAAAGATCAAACAAGACCAACTGTTCCGTTTACTTTTTCAACAAATAACCTTTTTCAAGCGAAATGGTTTCTTTGTTACTAGCGCTAATGTCAAAGCTTTCCGAAATATCTTTATAACCTTTCTTTTTTACAATCAGGGTGTAGTGTCCGCCCGGAAGCGTTACAAAATATTCGCCACCTTCGCCGGTACTGGTGCTGGCCACTTCTTTACCACTGGCATCTTTTATAATTACTTCAACATCGGGCATCACGTATCCTTCGGCACCTTCGCGAATGGTGCCTTTTAAAATGCTAAGGCCATTGTTATTGCGTTTTATGCCATCTT
>JADLED010000259.1 GCA_020846335.1 Bacteroidia bacterium | reverse complement strand
TAAAGAGTCTTTTATTTTTTGATACTTAGTTCTGCAAGCCGCGTAAATGTTATTTTCAAAGGGTAAGAATAGTTTTGTGTTTTCAACACATATCTCAATTGTTTGCAGGTAGTATTTATACGACGTGTTGTCTGAGAATTGCACATGTACACCGTTAATACTATCGTTTGTTAGTTTAATTTTTTTTAATGCTTCACGAACCAATTTAATAACCGAGTCATTATAGGCATTGTTGGTATTCAGAACGTAGGTTTTAAATTTTCTGGATCTAATAAATTCGTCAACCATGTCTCCATCAGAACATTTGTATGGAAAGAAAACCTCGTAACCCTTAAGTTGTTGGTGAGGTTTTGTTTGTGTGGTGAAGTAATAGGTCAAAACCACTGCCATTAGCACAAGAGCGATTGTTAGAAAAGTATAAGTTGAACTTGTAAATTTCATTGTAAAATAAAGGAACAATGTTTATGTCCTAAGTTTTTTAAAAACGATTTTGTGCCCGATTTATTATGTTCTGTTTTGATTGTATGAACCACCTGTTGTTTAGATTTATTTGTCGTTCGGAGTATTCTTTAATTGAATTAATTTTAAACCGTCTATCAATAAACCAAGGATTAGAAAGGCGAAGCTACTCATTTGAAACGTTTCGTTGATGGATAAAATAAATTGCCCGTCTTCAGCTTTTGACCAGTTGGAAGAAAGGTTAATGTAAAAAACCAGTGGATGAACAACAAACTGAAGTAAAATCATATAGATTAATACCTGTGTCGGTTTATAATTTTTGAACTCCCTTAATTGTTGGTTAAATTTCAAAAGGAAGGCAATGGAAATAGTTACAAGCAAAATTATAAGCGAAATAATTATTCCCCGGCCAATGATTGCGTAGTCCTGATCGGGATAGACTCCTTTAAATATTAATTCAAGTGTAAGCGAAACCGGTAACATAATTATAAAGGGTATAACAAACGTGTAGTATAGAAGTAAGCAACTTGTTGTAAAAATTAAACCTATAACTGTTGCTTTGTACCTGTTAAACATAATTAGAATTTGTTCTATTCGTGTTAATAGTGAAATATAAGCTCTCGATTTCTATTTTGCGCCAAATCAAGCGATTATTTGCACCGTTTTACACAGCCCATTGGTTTAAACGCAGTTATTATATTCTTCGATAAGCTCGTCAAAATTTTTAGTTTCTATTGTTAAAAGATCCGGTGCACCAAATTTTTTCATGTAGTTCCATTTGGCTTTTTTATCAATTTTAATTGGATTTATGCGCTCACTTAGTGTATAAATCTGCCTGCCAAAAAGTTTAAAGAAATTCTCTTCATATACTTCGAAGTTCAGGCAGGGAAATTTTTTATTCATAGTATAGGCACTGTCCCACAAATAGAGTAATTTTTCTGGACCAATTTCAATAATATAAAGATCCGACTCGTCTTCAAATTCATCAGCAATGGCAATTCTGCTTGCATTCACAATAAAGGTGTCAACAGTTCCTCGTTCGATGTAAAGGCCGACAGATTGTAAGAACTCCCGCTCCTGCTTTTTTGATTTATAAATTTCGTATGGTGCAAAAACGATGAATGTAAATGCTAACACGGCCAATGTTCCAAAAAGGAGTGTCCAAAAACTGTCCGGAATAATTGTGGTGATACAGGTAAATCCAGCACCAATAAATGCAGCAATAATAAAGTGATAGAATTTAATTTTGCTTCGGCCCTGTTTTTCCTTGTTAGTCTTCAATGTTTTTAAAACGCGTAACTCGTCGGGATAAAAGTTTCTTGTCTTAAAAGTTATTTCCATTTTAGAATAATATTTTAGAGTCAGGCCTTTAAAACCTTCACCACCGCTGCTTCAAGTGTACCAGCCCTATAAGCTAAACTAAAATTAAGCATTTTGAAAGAACTGTCAAATCCTTTGCATATGAAAACAGCAGGGGATTAATCTACAAAAAAACCTGACATCCTATTGCTTGTTTCATTTTGTACTCATTAAAAAAAATTCAGGATATTAAGTCTTTGGCTTTATTTCCATCAGCAAGTAAGGGTATGCCCTTATTGTTTTTTAGGTCTTGTTTTAAACTGCCAGTTAATAAAGGGCAAGGAGCGTCTACCATTAACATTCCATAATCCAATTTGAAAACCTCTGAGTTCTGTCGATTTGTTAAAGAGCCCAATCTGAACACCCCTTGCAAAAGTTGCACGGTTGCGAAGTCCGGCAATACTAACACCATTCAAGATGTATGAGAAATTATTTATTCCAGAAATGCTTACACCATGTATTTCGTCAACAACCGTTAAAAGTCCGGTGAGATTAAATCCTTTGATTCGCATTTCATTGATTGTGTTCACCAAACTTAAGTTCATGCCATAGATTTTTACCTGCCAGTCTTTTTTAAAGTTTTCGTTGTAAAGGTTTAAACTGTCGGGATAAGGTCCGTTTAATCGTGGATTTAATAATGAAAAAATGGCAAACGGATTTATTTCCAGATTCAGACCACGAATAATTAATGAGTCGCGTTCGTTAAACAATTCGTTTTTAATATTTTTTGCGTGAAGGCCCAGAGCAAGCCCGTTTATTTCTTCTACTTTACAAGGGGTGAACCAAAAAACATTTTTCTTATTGTAACTGTCGTCCATTTGCGAACGATCGGGCTTTGTCATTCCCGTTCCATAGAAATAATAGGTTCTTCCGCTTTCTTCAAATAATGTGCTAACGCCCTGGGCAGTCATGTGAGCAACCAATTCATAAGGCGTAGGGTCATTGTCATAAATCACCTCCCAGTTACTTGGAAAGAAATAATTAACAGTATCTTTTTTGAAGATAAAATCATAATTATCAAACGAGCACTTAATGTACCAGCCCGTTGCTCTGTCAGAGATAAGATTCAATTTGTCAAGGTCTTTGTAATAAACAGCTAACGTGTCAAGTTTTGCATTTGCCCAATTGGCAGCGTTCGAATTGAAAAAATTTGTAAAAAAAAGAGTGTCGGGTTTAATACCTACTAAGCGTCCGCCTATTTGTTTTTTATTTTTTAGGATAATTTCATAAACACAATTTTTGTATAAATAAAAACCGGTTTTACTCAGAGCTGCCATGTCGGGCTTCAACTCCAATTTGTTACCTTTTTCTAATAACAACACATTCCAGGAGCTGTTTACCTGTGCATGTATTAGAATGCCTGAAAGAAGAAGGAACAGTATTATTAATTGTTTCATGAACTGTATTGCCATATTGTTCCAGCTATAGTTTTGGAGCCATTAGCCCTTTTTTGCAATTCCAATTTACGGACTTACCTGCTTCTGCGCAAGTCGTCGCGAGTCTTTTGAATTACTTACGCAATTTCAATTTTTGTATAGCTCAACCGGCTATCTAAAAAGTCAATGGTATTCAACTGATTTAAGAACGTGGATCTGATGCCTTCTTGTAGAAATCGGTTTTTTCAGTAACCAATGCAATCACACAAAAAAAAGGGCGGAAATTACTCCGCCCTTCAATTAGTTTTCTTTTACCAGCACATCGTCTATCTCCCAGGTACTACCATCGGCGGCAGTGCCTTTGTATTTAAACGCAATGCGGGTAGTGGCCGATTTGTAGGCGCTCAAAGGAATTAGGCCCGAACTCACAAACACGTAATTGCCCGAAGATAAAGTAAAGTTAACCTTGGTCCAGGTGGCAGTAGATGGCAAACCACTGGTGTAATTGGTAGAAACATAAGCCTCCAGAGCATCACCTGTAAATTTATAGGCATTGTTAAACGAAAGCATAGGTGCTGTGGAACTGCTCAAATTTATGGCCGGCGAAATTAACCAGGTTTCGCAAGGCACATTGGCACTCGACACAAAGTTGGAGATTTTAGCAAAGGTTTGTCCACCAAAAGTAGCTGTTGTCCAATCAATGGTACCACTCACATTTTGTTTGGTCCAGCCGCCACTGGTTGTTGAGTTGTCGTCAAAATTTTTGCTTAAATAGGTTCCGGCCGTGTTGGTATTGGTGCCACCACCACACAGGGTGCCATTCATTATCAACTCATTGGCATTGCGCACCAACATTTGCATGGTGCCATTAAAATTACTTACAATTCCTATAAAAGTACCATTGCCACCTGGTGTTAACCGGGCCGCAAAATTAGAGTAGCCGCTCGTTCTTACAGTTAAGGTTTTACCATCACAACTTTTTAAAATGCGGTTTAGTGATGCTTTTCCGATTGCATCGGCAAAAGGTTGATTTTGATCCGCGCTTACAAACTCCACATTATTTAACTGCACCAGTCTGGATTGAATGGAACTGGTAGCAGAAGTGTTGGCCAGAATGTTGGCAATGGTTGTAACCATTGGAGTAGGATTATAACCACTGGCCAGTTTCACAATGTTTTTTTCGCTGTCAACCGAATCGAGTTGAACCAAATCGTTATAATCGTTTAAGGTTGCGCCTTTAATATTTATGCGAATGCTATCACCAATAAATAAACCACCACTGTTAATCAGTTTCACATGCAGCGCACCGGTGGCGTCTTTCACAAAAATATCCTTGTATAAATTTCCACTAACTTCATCTGCGGTAACCACACAATACAAACTACTGTCGGCCTTAAATTTATAACTCAGGTTGGTTTTAAACTTTGCCTTAATATTGGCAATGTTAATCTTGTTGGCCTCGGCCGCCGATTTAACAGGAGGCAAATCGTATTCTTTTTTGCAGGAGTTAAACATGGTTAGTACTGCAAATAAAATTAAAAGGTTGTTGCTTATCTTTTTCATATTCAAAATTTAAAAACTAAAATTAACAGAGGCCATGTAAGTGGTGCCCAACATATAAACGTATTTGTTATCAAAACGGTCGAGGTAGGCAGGGTCCCAACGTAATTGCTCAAAACCACCAATGATGTTGGTTTTATTATTAAGCAAATTGTTTACCGATACATTTAAACGCAGGTAATATTTGCCATGAGCCAAGCGAAACGATTTTCCGCCATTGGCATTCAGTGTAAAATACGAAGGCAGTTTTTCCTGCGCAGTAATTTTACTAAAGCTGGTGGTTTCGTTGCTCAGGTATTTATCCACAGCTTCCAATGTTCTGCGGTCGGGGTTAGGCTCTACATAAATCTGATCAAAGAAATTAAAATTAACCGCGGCAAACCAGAATTTTTTGGCGTTGTATTTGTACCCAATGCCATATACCAGTTGCGGCGAACCACCCACACGGTAGTTTTTTAAATATACCGTGCGATCAGTAAACACGGCGGCACTGCTGTTGTATTGCCATGCATCGAGTGTTGGGCGGTTGGTGTAAACAAATTGTCCGAGCCCGAATGCGGTTTGAATAACATGGGAGGTAAACAAGGTTTTCTCTAAACTAAATTCAATTCCCTGATGCGATTGATTCACCCCTTTCATAATCAAATTCACGAAGGTGTTGTATATGTCGTTGTAATAAGAACGCACCCAAACCTGATTATTAATTTGAGTATAGTAACCTGTCAGTCTTAATTTAAACCCAGGGTATTTAATAATGTAATTAAGATCACCGGCCAATACTTTTTCGCTGCCAACACCACTCACTAAATCATTACGCACTTGCTGGCCAATAAAAATATTGTTGGCCTCGGGTGGGCGTGTTAAATAACTGGCATTGGCAGTTAACGAATGCCTTCCATTAATTTTGTAGGTAATACCACCTTTGGCACCGTAGTTAATTAAATTAAGTTTGGCACTAGTCCCTTTGCTGCTGGTAGGAAATTTTCCATTGGCTACAAAACCTTCGCGCCAAACACTGTAGCTTGATAAAGATACTGAGGCAAACAGATCCACCTTTTTAAAACTTTGTTCGGCCTGAGCCCAGCCTTCGGCACGGTTTACGTTAATGGCATAATCATAGCCAAACTTTTCGCCCTGATACACTTTGCGGTCCGGATTACTAATATCGTTTTGCTGCACATTTGCATCCACACCCTGCCCCAAGGCAAAGCGGTCGTAATCCAGCCAATATGTGGCACCCAGCAAATCTTCCACCTCTTTGTATTTGCGATTCTTGTAGAGGTTGGCATTTAGGCCGGCACTTAAAAACAAATCTTTTATGCGGGTGTTGTAAACGCTGTTAATGCCCACATTGCTGAGGTTTTCTACACGGTTCTCAACAATGTAGCGGGCGCGGGTTTCGTTGGTTATTATGGTTTGCCCTAATTGTGAGGGCAGGGCATAAATATTGGCGCGGTTGAGGGCAATCATTCGGTCCCAATCAACCTGCCTGCTGTTCACATCTGTGAGCCATTTGTTGGTGAAATAATTTCCGGTAATGGTGTCTCCTTTTTCGTAATAGGTGCTTGGCAGGTATTTATAAAATTCGGGATTTGGATTGGTAGCATCATTAAAACCAATCGAACTGATGCTGTTTTTGCCAAAAGTGTAATATAAAGAAGTGGTAATACGCGAAGCCTCGCTCAGGTTGTTAATGTATGATAACATCATCATTGGTCGGCGCGTGCGGCTAACTGAGGCATTGCGCACCTTTCCGTTTTGATAACCCCACAAATTGTTGTAATAATTACTACCGGCAAGCTGATAGGTTTCCGATCGCTGGTAAGTGCTGCGTCCCTGCTCAATTGGCGCCACAAATCCGGTAAAACTAAACAGGTGTTTGTCTTTTAATTTCTTATCAATGGAAAGATAATACGAACTGCCGTTAAAATAAGTGCCCGGCACATACACCTGATTGCCCACACGGTTGGAAGCCGAAGCCGTAAGTGCCCATCCGTTTTTCATAAGGCCGGTAGAGTAGGTGGCCATAAACCGATGCCTGAAAATACGATTGGCACTGGCATAAGACACATTGGTTCCTTTTTTAAAAGAGGAAGCCCTTGAATCAATATTGGTATAACCACCCGGCCCCGAAAAACCATATCGACTGCCGGTTACCCCAACACGGTTTTCAACATAGCGTGTCACGTCGTTTAAACCGCCCCAACTGCTCCAGGAACTATAGCCGGTTTCGAGGTTGTTCACGTTTACGCCGTTTATCATTACCTGTTGGTTTTCTGACGAATATCCCCTCATTCGGTAATAACCAGCGCTGAACTGAAAACTGGCAAACTGTGTAAACACATCACGGCTCGATTGCAACAAGGACGACATGTCCTGCTGGTCTGCATCCGATTCAGCATCACCACCATTGGTGCTAAAAATTGGAATATTTGGATTGGTTTGCACCGTGTCCTGCGGTGGTAAACTGGTGTTACTCGTGTCAACCTGTGCCCTTAATCCGTTAAACGGTACGGTAAGAGCCAGACAAATCATTGCAGCGCATAAGCGGCCATGTTTGTGTAGAAACTTAATTTGTTGTTGTTTGCTATGCCCTGTCATAACGTAATAAATAAAATTAATCTTGTTGCGGAAGCGGTTTTGGCGGATAAAAGCAAAGTTTTTCATTCGCATTTAGGCCTCTAGGGTGTTCACTTCATTTTAAGACAGACAAATATAAAAATATTTCGATACTACCAGCATAGGTATTTATTAGCTCTGAATTATTTTAAGGTTAATAAAATTCGCAAAAAAACAGCTTCACATTAAATCCATGCAAATTATAAGTACTGTTTAATTAATTCATTATTTTTGGTTCAGTAACAAGCTTTGTCATCAGGCAATTATATCTTCACAAACACTAGCAATATATATGGGCAACATTCAACTCTTATTTTCGTACAACCACTTCAATACCTTCAAATTAAAAACCCATGTCTTTTGCCTATTCCTGCTTTGTTTCTGTAATGTGCATGCTCAAAAACTGGATAAGGACAAGCAATATTATATTTCGGGCATTGGGTTCTGGAATGTTGAAAATCTTTACGACACCTTAAATGATAAGTGGAAAAATGATGAGGAGTTTACTCCTTTTGGCACCAACGCCTGGACGGGTTCGCGCTACCGCACCAAAATAGAACACCTGGCTGAGGTAATTTCGCAAATGGCCACCGACGTTACACCCGACGGACTTGCCATTGTGGGACTGTGTGAAATAGAAAACAAAAGCGTGGTGAAAGACCTTATTAATTCGCCTAAACTTAAAAAAAGAAACTACCAGTTTGTTCACATCGAAGGACCGGATGCCCGTGGCGTGGATCCCTCATTTATTTATAACCCGGCTTATTTTAAGGTAACAAAAGCGGTTTCTTATGCCGTGCATTTGGTTACCGACACCTCGCACAAAACCCGCGATATTTTGGTGGTTAGTGGCTTGTTTGTAGGTGAACCATTAACGGTATTGGTTAACCATTGGCCCTCGCGCCGTGGAGGCGAAATGCTGAGCAGGCCCAACCGCAACGGAGCAGCCAAGGTGGCCCGTCACATATCCGACAGTATTACCACCACCAATCCGCAAGCCAAAGTGGTTATAATGGGCGATTTAAACGACGACCCCGTTAATGACTGTGTAAAAAAACACATTCGCACCTACGCCGATGTAAAAGATGCCAAAGTGGATGAATTTTTTAACCCAATGGAGAAACCCTATAAAGAGGGAATTGGCACCCTTGCCTGGCAGGATAGTTGGAATCTGTTTGACCAGATAATATTAAACCAACCATTGGTGCCGAATGGTTTCGAAAGCTGGCAGTATTACAAGGTAAAAATTTACAACAAATCCTTTCTAAAAAGCGATTTTGGCAACTTCAGGGGTTATCCCTTCAGAACTTACAGTGGCGGGGCTTACACGGGTGGCTACAGCGACCATTTTCCGGTTTTTATACTCATGGCCAAAGAAAACAAAACACCCCGCTAGTTAATAAGGCTGGTAGAAGCATTTGTTACTACATTATTGAGTAATTTATTGACACGCAATTAATTGGTTTATTTCAATTTTTAACAAATTGGCTAACAATATCAAAAACCAAAGCAAAAATTTAATATATTTGATGCTTCTTAAATAAAACAATGTCTAAGACCCTTATACGTGCTCTCGGTTCCCTTGTACTTTTTTTTGCTATGGTTACAAAATCAGAAGCTCAAAAAGGGTATAAGATGGAGTATGGCGTATTAACAGGTGTTGCCAATTATCTGGGCGAAATTGGCGGTAAAGATAAAGCCGGACGACCATTTATTGTTGATTTAAAATTTGCCAAATCGCGTTGGACAGAAGGGGTTTTTGTGCGCTATAAATTTCACCCTCAATTGTCGGTTAAGGCCTCTCTTAATTATTTGAGGATTGCCGGTGCCGATAACCTTTCCACTAATCCCGGTAGGCGCTACAGAAACCTGAGTTTCAGAAACGATATTTACGACATGGAAACCACCATCAATTGGTTGTTTTACAGTTCGGCCAATCCAAGCGGTATATACCGCAGGGCCACCACTTACTTAACCGCTTATTTATTCACTGGCATGGGTGTTTTTTACCACAACCCCAAAACACTTTACCAGGGTTCTTACATTCCATTGCAGCCGGTTAAAACAGAAGGTGTTACTTATTCAAGAGTAGGTTACTGCATTCCTTTTGGTTTTGGCATGTACGTTGGCATTAATAAATCGCGTCGTAAGTCGCACCGCATAGGCTTGGAAGTTAACTGGCGTTATACCAACACCGATTATTTGGACGACATTTCAACTGTGTATAAAAATCCTTCCGAATTACCAAGTGCAACAGCCATCGCTTTATCTAACCGCAACCCCGAACTCACTACACAACCCGATGGCATGTTTAAAAACTACGGTTGGCAGGGTGCAGATGCTAAGGGTGACCCCATTAACAAAGCACCCAGAGGCAATCCAAACAACAAGGATTCTTACATGACCATTAGTGTTTCTTACGGTATTTCTTTCAAATCGCGGTACACGCGCAGCCGTGGCAAAAAAATACGCACGGTTAAATTCTAAAATAGTACATTTTAATTTTGGAGAGATTGGGCGATTTCACAATGTCGCTCTTTTAGCATTGCCTTCCAATCATTTAATAAGGCAAAAACACATGAAAGGTAGAACCCTTTCCAGGTGCACTATCAGCTTTAATAAATCCGTTATGATTTTCGGCTATTTTTTTACACATGGCTAAACCAATGCCGGTGCCACTGTATTTTTGAATGTCGTTTAAGCGCTGAAAAATGGTGAAGATTTGTTGCGCGTATTCCTGCGAAAAACCAATGCCATTGTCTTTAAACATTAAGTGGTGGTAATTTCCTTTGTCGTTGGCACCCTGAATGGTACTTAATTCCTGAGGTGAGGCTTTTTTTGATGAAATCTCAATAAAGGGTTTTTGGTCGCAGAATTTTAAAGCGTTGCCAATTAAATTGTAAATGAGCTGATTCATTTGAATGGGAATGGCTTTTACCAGAGGTAACCGTGTGCTTAACACTATGGCTTTTTTTTGCTGAATCAATACTTCGAAATCATTTTTCACTTTGTCAAGCACCAGATTAAGGTCGGTTTCAGAAAACAAGGCTTCCTTTTTTGATAAGCGCGAATAATTGAGTAAGTCCTTAATCAACTCCGACATACGACTGGCCGAAGCATTAATTTTGTCGAGGTAAATTCTTGATTCAGAACTAATGTCTTTTCCTGAAGAAAGTATGCCCGAAAAGGTTTGTATTTTGCGCAAAGGTTCCTGCAAATCGTGGCTCGACACATAGGCAAACTGTTCCAGCTCCTGATTGGTTTTTACCAGCTCTTTAATCGCATTTTTTAATTCGATGGTGCGCGCCTGTACATTTTTTTCAAGCTCCTCCGAAAATACCTTTTGGTCGTGCACATCGGTGCTGGTGCCCACCCACATCTGTGTTTGACCCAGAGCATCCTTTTGTGGCAAGGCGCGGCTTAAATGCCAGCGGTACTCGCCGTCGTAGCGTCTGAATCGGTGTTCGGTAAGAAAGGGAACACCTTCGTTAATGGCTGCGGCCCATTGTTTCACACTTTCCAAACGGTCGTCGGGGTGCACAATTTGTATCCAGCCGTCTTTATGAATTTGTTTAGGTGTTAACCCAGTGTACTCAAATAACGATAAATTAAAATAATTGAGGTTGCCGTTTGTGTCGCCCGTCCAGATTAACTGCGGCACAGAGTCGGCCAAAATCCTGAATTTTTGTTCACTTTCGCGCAACTCATCCACGCGGTGACGGCGCTCGGTAATATCTCTGAATGTGCCAATTAGTTTAGCGGGTTTTTTTTCGTTGTCGTAAAACACCTGTCCCTTCGCCTCAATCCATCGCAGCGAACCATCGTGTCGCATCAATCTGAATTCATAATTCAACACACCTTCACTCACGGCATTTTTCATGGCACGCTCACGTACTTCCCAGTCATCGGGGTAAACGTGTTTTAGGAGCTCTGCATGGGTAAAGGCCTGTGGCTCTTTGTAGCCAAGTATTTCGAGGTATTTTTTTGAATAACGTATTTCGTTGGTTTGCAAATCAAGTTCCCATGTGCCCAAATCACTCACGCTTAGCACCAGTTGAAGCCGTTCTTCATTTTCAATGATGAGCTGTTCGTTACGCTTTTGGTAAGTAATGTCGCGTACAATTTTCGACAGACCTTTAATAGTTCCTTTGGTGTCGAAAATTGGCGACACGCTAATGGCCACATCAATCACACTACCTGATTTGTGAAGCCGGCGTGTAATTAAATTGCTGATTTTTTGACCCATGTTTACCGAACTTAACAAGTAAACGGCTTCTTCGTTTTTGTCGGCAGGCAAGGTGGCTGTGGATTTAAAACCAACCATTTCGGCTGAGTTATAACCAAAAATACGTTCCGCCGATTCGTTCCAACTGGTAATGGTTCCATCCATATTCATGGTAATAATGGCATCGTCGCTCGATTGAACGATGGAATTCAGCTTGGAAATTTTTTCTTCAATTTCAGGCAAACGTAACCTGTTAAAGGTAGAGGTTGAAGGCAGATGGTTTTTATCGGTAATGGCTAATACACCTGCAACCTTGCCCCACTCGTTGTAAATGCCGCAAAATAAAGTGTTAAGCGGTTCTGGTTGCTCGCCGTTTTCAGAGTTAAAAAAAAGGTTTTGAGGATGCCCGATCAACGAGTTATCACCCTGAAGTATTCTTGTGATTATAGGTTCAATTTGAGCCCAGCTTTTACCAAAAACATTAACCGTGGATTCACCGATTAGTTGTTGACTTTGTTTATTATTAAAATACCCGGTTTCAAATAGTGCATCGTTGCCAAAAAATAAAAGTTGTTCGCCCCAAAGTAAAAACATGGGACTGTTGCAATTGAGAAGAAAATTTAACTGATTAATTAGTACTGTGGGCCACTCCTGCGCTCTGCCCATACTGGTATTGGCCCAGTTTTTTGTGCGAATCAGCGAACCGGCAGTGCCACCGTTATTTATCAAATGTAAAAAGCTATTTTCCAATTCAGGTTTCTAACACTACTAATTTAATTAAAATCGCAGGCATTTCAACACATATTAAATTGTAGTAACATAAAATTGGAAGACGCACCTTAATTTTGAAAGTAATTTGCATGTGGAATGAATCCAATTTATTCGGAAACAGTCGTAAACAGAAAGATATACATTAGGATTTATTAGTTTTTGTTTTGAAAACAAAATAACAATCTATTGTTTAATTTAGACCTTAGTAAGAAACAGCGGAAATGATAAAAGAAATAGAACAAGTGTTTAAACGTCCGGCCAATTACGGCATGGTGGGCGACGGTTTTAGAGTGTATAATTATTTTCCAACGGGTTTTAACGACCGAATGCGCGTGAGTCCGTTTTTGATGTTGGATTTTAATCCTGAATTTAATTTTGGGCCCTCCGATACACCACGGGGTGTTGGCTCGCACCCGCACAAGGGTTTTGAAACCGTGACCATTGCCTACAAGGGTTCGGTGGCGCACCACGACAGCAAGGGCAATAGCGGCGTTATTAATGCGGGCGATGTGCAATGGATGACTGCAGGCGCTGGAATTTTGCACAAGGAATATCACGAAGAAAATTTTTCTAAAACAGGTGGAGCCTTTCAAATGGTGCAATTGTGGGTAAATCTGCCCCGCGCCAATAAGCTCGCTCCGGCCGGCTATCAGGCCATTGAAGCCGCGCAAATGGGTAAAGTTATTTTGGACAATAATGGAGGAACGGTAAATGTAATTGCCGGTGAATGCAATGGCGTAAAAGGCCCGGCCAAAACCTTCACCCAAATGAATGTGTTCGATATCCGACTGAACGAAAATGGAAAATTAAACACCCTGGTGCCGCAAAATCATAACTGCAATATGCTGGTGGTGGAAGGTGCGGTTGAAGTAAATGGCAAAACGGCATCTGAGCACGAGTTTGTGTTATTTAAGAATTTAGGTGATGGCATAAACATTCATGCAACAAAAAACAGTGTGATATTATTGTTGAGTGGCCTGCCAATTAACGAACCCATTGCCCAGTACGGCCCATTTGTAATGAATACGCGCGAAGAATTGTATGAAGCAATTGATGAGTTTAATGCGGGTAAATTTGGAGTATTAAATTAGAAAAACAACAATTTAGCAATGAAAATAATTTTAACAGGAACAACAGGCATGGTTGGCGAAGGGGTATTGCACGAGTGCCTTCTGTCGCCTTTAATAAGTGAGGTTTTAGTGGTGGGCAGAAAAACCTGTGGCACAACACATGCTAAACTTAAAGAAATAATTCATGCCGATTTTTTTGATTTAAAAACCATAGCTCCGAAACTAAGCGGCTATCAGGCTTGTTTGTTTTGTTTAGGTGTTTCCTCAGTGGGCATGAACGAAAGCGATTATACCAGAATGACCCATACTTTAACTCTGGGATTTGCAAATGCCTTGGCTCAGGCCAATCCGCAACTGTGTTTTTGTTACATTTCTGGTGCAGCTACCGATAGCAGTGAGAAAGGCAAAAGCATGTGGGCACGCGTAAAAGGTAAAACCGAAAACGACCTAATTAAATTATTTCCAAATTCCTATATGTTCAGGCCGGGCTATATGCAACCCACTAAAGGATTAAAAAATACCCTGAAATATTACAAGTACATAAAATGGATGTACCCCTTCTTCAAACTGGTATTTCCGGGCTTTGTGTCAACACTGGCCGAATTGGGACAGGCCATGATTAAAGCCTCTTCGGTGGGCTACTCCAAAAAGATTCTGGAAGTAAAGGATATTAAAAAATTAGCAAATTCTTAATACACGTTTATGTAAATAAAAAGACAAATAAGTCCCCTCCTGATTTATTTTTTCACATGGCGCTTGTTGTTGTTGTCGTTAATAACTGGATTGTTTGCCATGTTTGTTTATGAGTATCTGGGTTGGAGATGGGTTGCCATTCCCTGGTTGCCGGTATCGTTAATCGGTACGGCCGTTGCTTTTTATGTAGGCTTTAAAAACAATCAGGCTTACGACCGCAGTTGGGAGGCACGCAAAATATGGGGCGGTATTACCAACATTAGCCGTGCCTTTGCAGCATCGGCAAGGGCTTTTGTTACGGATGAATTTGCAAAAGTGCCGGTTCACAAGCCAAAAATTGATGCCGAGGTTAAAACACTTATCTACCGGCACATTGCCTGGTTATATTCTTTAAAACACGCCATGTGGCAACGCACACAATGGGAGCATCAAAAAAAGGTTAACACCTGGTACCGTAATTATTTTGAAAAAAAATTTGCTTACGGTTCTTTTGAGGATGAACTCTCACCATTTTTAAGTGCCGAAGAACATGTGTGGATACGTAGTAAAAAAAATGCGCCGGTGCAATTGCTCGACAAACAATCGCAACACCTGATGGAACTAAAACGTGCCGGACTGATTGACGATTACCGCCACATGGAATTGCAAAAACACATTACGGAATTGTATGGCGAGCAGGGGCGTAGCGAACGCATTAAAAACACACCATTGCCTCGCCAATTCGCCACTTCGAGCACCATTTTCATTATCATTTTCACTATTTTGTTACCGTTTGGCATGATCAGCGAATTTAAAAATCTGGGTGAAGGCATGATTTGGTTGTTGATTCCGTTTAACATGATTGTGTCGTGGATATTTTCGTTGATGGAATACATTGGCGATTACAGCGAAAATCCATTTGAGGGTTTATTGAACGATGTACCCATTTATACCATTATCCGGAACATTGAAATTGATTTGAAAGACATGTTGGGTGAAGATAATTTGCCTGAAAAAATTAAACCCGTGCACGATGTGTTGTTGTAGAAAACTAAATTTTTCAGCACAACGAACGGGAGATGCAGGGGTGCACAGTGTTTTATTTCGATTAGAGTAAAAGCCAATCCACAATGAACGCCATTGATTCTTTTTTTCTTAGCCGAACCGAACCAGATAAAAGTTGTTTGCTTTATTTGAGAGGGTATATTCTATCTCAGTCCGACAAGGTTAGCGAGCATTGGAAATACGGCATGCCCTTTTATTATTACAATGGTAAAATGTGGTGTTATTTATGGCAACATAAAAAATTGAAAGTACCCTACATAGGTTTTTTCGATTCGCAACAAATGACTCACAAAGATTTGTTGCAGGAAAAACGTGAATTCATAAAAATATTTTTGATAGCACCTGATAAGGATATTCCCATTAAAAAGCTAAACGATTTGTTTAAACAGGCCCTCAAGTTGGCTGAGAAAAGGACGGGGAAGGTGTAAAACTGAATTATCTAAATAATTCCTTTCTTCAAAACGAGTTCGCTTTAAAACCTTAAATTTTGATTCCTGAATCTTGTCCCTTCCGTCCCTTCTGTCCCTTCCATCCCTTCTGTCCCTTGAGTCCCTTTTATCCCTTCTGTCCCTTCTGTCCCTTCGGTCCCTTCAGTCCCTTCAGTCCCTTCAGTCCCTTCCATCCCTAAACACCCTATAACTCACATGCAACGAATCCAACAACTCCATAGTTTTTAGCCTGTTATTCTCCACCAAATACAAATCCACCGTTTCCGGAATTTTTTTAATAATGGTTTGACCATCGCCTATGTGATTGTCCATGTCAATAAACATAACCGTTTTGTAAACTTTATTTTCGTCTTCCAACAAACGCCAGGTACGACGCTCGTAGCGGGGATTTAGTGTTTTCGGAAATTCTTCCATACAACTGGTACAGCCATGTGCGTAAGCATCAAAATAAAAATGATTGGCTACCACAAACAAGTCCACTTTGTGTATTTTACAAACTGAAGCCAAACGTTCGCAATCCATCAAAATGGGCTCAATTTTACTTACCAGCACAATTTCTCGGCCGGTGTGTTCCACGTTTTTTTGCACACTTGTTTCCAATTGGCCAAGCTGTGAGTGATAGTAACTGCGGGGCACCAACAACCATAAATAATAAATTTTGGGTTCAAAATCCGGACTAAAAAGCGATAAGGAAAAAGCAAAAACAAGCGGCAAAGAAAGGTACATGCGCGAAAGGTGAAAAAAAACAGAATCGGTACCATCATGTACTTTGTTAACACCAAGTGTGAGCACAATTACCAAAGGCATTATTAAAACAGGCAGGGCTTTTCTGTATTCTTTTTTAATGAGAAAATACAATCCAATAACTAAAAAGCTAATTAATAATGCGTATCCACTTTTCCAGAGCAAAGGTGTGTTCGTTCCAAAAAAAGCAGGAAAATCTTTTAATGAATTGGCCACTGCACCAAAAGAATATTCCAGAGTAATGCCATGCAAATTGTAAAAGGGATGACTTGTGTAAAAATAGTTTAATGCAAAATGTACGATTCCACCTAACAAAATTCCTGCACCTGACAAGGCATAAAACCAGGGTTTTTTAAGGTTCATCAAAAACAAATAAAACAAACAAGGCAGCGAGAGTAACACCGCATTGGAATTAACCGTGTAAGCCAACATGGCCATTAAAGCGGAGTAAAAAAAACTCCATTTTTTGTCGGGATAAAAAGTGCCAATGCAACCCAGGCCCGCGAAAAAAATACCTGTAACAAAACCTCTGGGCATACTGGTAATAAAGGCATATTCGGGTGGAAGCAACAGCGGTAAGGATAAAATAACACAACCAAAAAATACCGAGCGTTTTAAAAAAGTAAAAAACGAAATCACAATAAATGGCACGAGCGTTAACAGCATGGTTACAAAGGGCAGAGCCACGTATGGCGCCATTCCTTTCCAATACAGGGGCACAGCCAACAGTGCTTCCAAAAAAGTATTGTAGGCCTGCCCATAAAACCTTGGTTCGTGAAATTCGCCGCGTGAGTAATTTCTCAAGCCTTCCCACATAATGTTTTGGTCGCTGTCGGTATATACAAACGAAAAGGCCATTAACACCTGATAGCGGTAATACAGCACCCAGCCAAGAATAAGGCTGTAAATTAAAATGTCAAATATGTTTGGTTTTTTAATGCCTTTATTATTAAAGTTTGAGTTCAAAAGATGGGTCCCAAAAAAGTTGTTTAAAATTCACCACCTTATCTTCCTTCACACGTATTTTTTCCTTTTCCAATAATTCCTGCATGGCATAGGGCGTTTCAAAATGATGTTTTCCGGTAAGCAGTCCGTTTCGGTTCACCACCCGGTGTGCAGGCACTTTTGGTTTTACCCGGTGTGCCCCGTTCATGGCATAACCCACCACCCGCGACGAACCTTTGGCCCCAAGATATGTAGCAATAGCGCCATAACTGGTAACGCGACCCTTCGGAATGAGCCGCACCACCTGATACACCATTTCAAAAAAATCTTTTTCGGGCATTGGTCAGTTATTCGTTTATAAATTTATCCCAAAATAGAACATTTCACCTATCTTTGCAAACTATGGAAAAACGTGTGAGAGTAAGGTTTGCCCCGAGTCCAACCGGCGGCCTGCACATGGGCGGTGTGCGCACAGCCCTGTTTAATTATTTATTCGCCAAAAAACATGGCGGCGATTTTATTTTGCGTATTGAAGATACCGACCAGACCCGTTTTGTAGAGGGTGCCGAAGCATACATTATTAATGCGCTTAAATGGTGCGGTATTTCGCCCAACGAAGGTGTGGGTTTTGGTGATGGGCCTCATGCCCCTTACCGCCAAAGCGAGCGTAAAGAATCAGGCATTTATAAAAAATATGCCGACCGCTTAATCGAGTCGGGTCATGCTTATTATGCTTTTGATACTTCTGAAGAATTGGATGAAATGCGTAAACGGTTGGAAGCCGCGAAAGTAGTGGCACCTCAATACAATGCTGTTACGCGACAAAACATGCGCAACTCGCTTACTCTGCCCGAAGACGAAGTGAAGAAGCTGCTCGACAGTGGTGCAAAATACGTGATTCGCTTAAAGGTGCCACGCAACGAAGAGATTCGTTTCAATGATATTATTCGCGGCTGGGTAGTGGTAAATTCAGCCCAGGTGGATGATAAAGTTTTATTGAAAAGCGATGGAATGCCAACCTACCATTTGGCGCACATTGTAGATGATATTGAAATGAAAATTTCGCATGCTGTGCGTGGCGAAGAGTGGTTGCCAAGCGCACCGGCACACATATTAATTTACCGTTACCTTGGTTTGGAAAACGATATGCCTAAACTGGCGCATTTGCCCTTGATTTTGAACCCGGATGGTAACGGAAAAATTTCCAAACGCGAAGCCCGTTTCCCGGTGTTCCCCTTGAGTTGGCATGATCCGCGTGAAGCCATGCCTTACATTGGTTACAAAGAAACCGGCTATTACCCCGAAGCCTTTGTGAACATTTTGGCACTGCTTGGCTGGAACCCCGGCAACAACGAAGAAATTTTTAGTCTCGAACAATTATCAGCCCTGTTTGATTTTGAGCGGGTACACAAAAGTGGAGCTAAATTTGACCCCGAAAAAGCAAAATGGTTCAATCAGCAATACCTGCGTAAACACACAGATGCCGAACTGGCCGAAGTGTTTAAGCCAATACTCAAGGAAAAAGGTTACGAACGCAGCGACGCTTTTTTAGCGGATTTTTGCCGACTGGTGAAAGAAAAAGTTCAGTTTGTGCACGAGTTCTGGAACCATGGCAAATACGTGTTTGAAGCACCAACAGCTTACGATGAAAAAGTAATGACCAAAAAATGGAACGATAAAAGCAAAGCCATTTACTCGGCGGTGACTGCAAAATTCACTGCGGTTAATGACTGGACAGTGGACAATATTACTAAATCCTTTCACGATGCCGAAGCCGAAGTGGGCAAGGTGGACATGCAGGTACTGCGTGTGTTGGTTAGTGGAGTGGCAGGTGGTCCGCAATTGTTTGACATGCTCGCGCTGATAGGTAAAGAAGAAGTGCTGAACAGGTTGAATATAGCTTTGAGTACCTTGAGTTAGTTCAACATGGTCGGAGTCAATTCGATTTCTTTTTTGTT
Organism: Bacteroidia bacterium; assembly: GCA_020846335.1. Classification (GTDB taxonomy): domain Bacteria; phylum Bacteroidota; class Bacteroidia; order B-17B0; family Aurantibacillaceae; genus Aurantibacillus. Next base: position 13,960 of record JADLED010000259.1, on the reverse strand, counting down.
GCTTCTGGCATAAATTGTAACGATAACATTCTCCATTTACATTATCGTGAGCGTCTCGATACATCAGGCTAAAGAGGCCGGCCTGATTACTCGACGTGACCTGCAATGAGAGGTCAGTTCGAGTTGCAAAATGTGCCTCTTTTCATTTTGCATATCGAGAACGACTCGCCGAGAATTTACAGTACTCGTCTCGATAATTCTACTGAGTTTACTTCGACTTTACGCAATACAATTATAGAAGTAGTTCGCGCAAAGAGCCAGGCACGAAACTCGACAAGAATAACAAAGCCCTTCCGAAATTAAATTCAGAAGGGCTTTTTTATTTGCTTTTAACGGGTAATAAGTATTAAAATTAGTTGTTCTTAATCACTTTTTGTGTGAGTACGTAGTTCCCACTCTTCACTTCAACAAAATAAACCCCACCAGGCAAATCCGAAACATCCAAAGTCGTTTTAGAAAAATCGTTAGCGCTAATTTCTTTCAATAAGCGACCACTTACATCGCTCAGTTTTATAACGGCGTGATTAACTTTTTCCGTTAACTCAATACTGATTTTATGTTGTGCCGGATTGGGATATACCACACCGTTTAATACAGAACCTTTAAATTCCTTAGCACCAGTGGTAATGGTAAGGGCAGGCGTGCATAAGGGCATTTGGTGTTGCTGATCGTAATAACGCACATTGCGCACATCGCGCTGAACGCGGGAATTGAACTGCGTGATGGTATTCACGCTTTGAGCCGTATCCTGACTAAACACCACGGCATAGGCCCATTCTATTTTGCTGTTTGCCGGAAAAGTAAAGGGCCCGCTGCTAAAAATAATGCGTCGGTCGCCGGCAAGATTACCGGCACTGCTTTCCGTCCAGCCACTGTTAGTTACAGGGTTGCCGGTGTACACGTAATTGGTGGGTTTTACTCCGCCATACGCATCACCGCCGTAAGTAAAGGGCGAGGCATCCTTCCATTTACCGGCCATGTAATTATAATAGTGCAGGGCAATTTGTGGGTTGGTGGTTTGAGGCAGGAAGGCACCAATGTTATTATTATAATAGGTGGTGCGGTCCATTAAAAACTCTTCGCCCACTTCGTCGGTTGTGCCGTTGTGATTATTATCCACACCATCGTTGGTGCAGGGTGTTTTAATAATGGCGTGAGAAACTACCGGTGGTTTATTGCCATAGCCTGTGGTGCCTTGGGCTGTTTCATCAATTGCATCGGCGTTATAACAATAGGCAAAACTGTTAATGGTGTCAGTACCAATGTAATCATCCAGGTAATACCCTAAATCCACATCCGACCAATCGCCAATATAGGTGTTGAAATAACTGGTATTACTACGGTTGTAGATGGTGTAGTGATAAAAGGTGGTGTGATTAACCGCTTTCATACTGTCTGGCAGGGTGGCATCATAATAAGCATAAGACCGCTCATGAATTTCTAAACCCATGGCCGGAGCCTGCGTTTCGCCATGATTACCTTGTTGGTCGTTATAAATGGACAGGATTTGTTGATGTCCTTTAATAATGGGATAATCACCCTCTGCTACAGGATTGTAAACTCCATTGCCATTCACATCAAAATAGGGTTCCAGTTTTTTCTGAAAGTTGCTGATGCCGTAAGCCGGGTAATTCACAATGTCTGGTGGAGTAGTGTAGGTGCCTGCACTAATCCAGCCATTGCTATAAGCGGTCATAAAATCGTTAATGTCCTTACAGCTAACTTTCCACAATTTATTGTAAACGGTGCTGTTGCTAAAACTATAGGCACCTATGTTAGTGGTGTCCAATGGTCCCGCCCAAAAATCGGTGCCAAGTTGCCGGTAGGTGTTGGCCGAAACGTGCAACTGCCCGCCTGCATCAAAGCCGCCAATCCAAATACTGTTGGCAAACTGTGCGTGGGCACCACTTCCTTTGGGCACTTCGTAAGAGGCATTACCGGTACTGGCGATGTTCCAGAATTTATTATTTACGTTGTTGATTCTTGCCTTTACCCTGTTCACATCAAGGTATTTGGGCGTGGTGTTAAACGAAATTTGCGCATTGGCTTGAATGCAAACAAATAAAAGGTAGTAGATTTTTTTCATAAGGGGATGAATTTTAGATTAAAACTAAGCACAGTCATAGTTAAAAGGGCATTAACTATACACGTGGTGCCATTCGTTTCTTAATTGGTTGGAATAGTTTTGCCTTTAGATGGCACCAAATTGCGCTAAGAAAACTATCAACACTCCCAGCAATAGTACGGCCAGCAAGGTATTGGCAATTTTTATCTGTTTCATGTTGTACAAAAAATCGCCGATAAAAAAGGAAAGTGGAAATGCAAAGGAGGCAATAATAACCGAACCGTTGGCACCTCCGGAAAACAGACTCAGCGATGCAAAAAATAAATACCAGAGCAAAATGGATTTAGAGCGTTGTTTTTTTACTTTATTACCAAATCCTCTTGTAAGTGCATGTGCCAGGGATACAAATAATAGCAGAAGCAATGAGAGTGTGAGCAAAAGATAATATTCGCTCAGTACCGGAATTTTAATGGAAGAAAAATACAATTGCGCCGACTCGAACAAATACCAGCGGTTAAAATTGCTGAGGTAAGCCATGCACTCGTAAATATAAACAGGTGTAACAAAGCCTAGCAGCGCAATTACCCACTCACGCCAGTAGAAAGGACGAAGGATAAAAAGAACAATAAAAAAAAACGGAAAAAAAATGATGCTGGAAGCCGAAAAATAAAACGACACACACAGCCACAAAGCCGCATCAAAAATATTTTTAAGCACATCGTCCTTGCGGTAAGAATCCAAAAGTTTATAAACCGAAAACAGAATAAAAATATTGGTTAATATTTGAGGTGTAAGGTTGCTTGGATGAACACAGGCCGCACTGAGTAACAGATACAGAAAAACCGGAAAGTAATTTTGTTTCTCAACCACTTCCTGATTAACGGCAATAAGGCTAATTAAAAAAACACCAAGGCCAATAAATAAATAATTGAGCAGGGTAACCAGTATTTTGCTTTGAATTGTACCCGAAAAATAATTGTAAAAAAGATTGGGATAATTGTCCTGCTCAATAGAAACCAACGATAAATAGCTGGCCAAAAAAGTCAGAACAAAAATGGCCGCCAAAAGCACCAAACTTCCCCGTAACCCTTTATTTAGCAGGCCTGCAAACACAATTTTTTTGTTATGAAATTATTTTTATTTTTGTAGCTGTAAACATACTAATTATAGCAATATAAGGCGTTGTTTTAAATAACGAATACCAAACAGAATACATACCAAATTAAATACACTACTATGAAAATGTTAATGATTACCTGGACAGATGTTTTTGAAGGAACCGGTGCTTTTTTTCAAATGATTTTCAAGGGCATGAGGGTTCTGGGCCAGGGTCCAAACATTTTAATTTCCATTTTTGTAATCAGCCTTTTAGGTTATTGGACCATGCGTTTAATGCGCTACCGCAAGCAAAGCCAAAGCCAGCAACCCGGCGCTGAATAATTCTGTTTTTTATTTTTACAGGGCGCAAATAATTTCTGCGGCCTTTTCAATGGTTTCGTCTTTTTTGGCAAAACAAAATCTCAATAATTTATTGTCTGTTTTTTGGCTGTAAAACACCGATAGTGGTATGGTGGCCAGTTTTTTCTCCTTCGTTAAGCGAACGGCCAATTCGCTGTCGTTCTCGTTACTAATCGCGCTATAACTCATCAACTGAAAATAAGTGCCAGCGGTTTTCAAAGGTTTTAATTTTGAGGATTGTGTAAGGCGTAAAAACAAATCGCGTTTTTGCTGGTAAAAATTTTTGAGTTGAAGGTAGTTGTCCTTATCCGCTAAAAAATCGGCCAAAGCCAGTTGCAGCGGGTGATTTACAACAAACACCAAAAACTGATGCACTTTTCTGAACTCCACCATTATTTCTTTTGGGGCGGCCACATATCCAATTTTCCAACCGGTGGTGTGTACGGTTTTTCCGAATGATGACACCAAAATGGACTGTGCCGCCAAGGTTTTGCTCATGGCCACACTTTGGTGACTTTGTCCATCAAATACCATGTGCTCGTAAACTTCGTCGCTAATCACTAAAATGTTAGTGCCGGCTACAAGGCGCTCCAGTTCGGCAATGTCGGCTTGGCTAAGAGTGGTTCCACTTGGATTATGGGGCGAATTAATTATTATAGCTTTTGTGCGCGAAGTTATTTTCGACCGCACATCGGCCCAATTAATGGCAAATTCGGGGGCGTTTAATTGCGAATACACGGCCTTTCCGCCCTGCAATTCAATTGCTGGTACATAACAATCGTAAGCAGGTTCAAACACAATTACTTCATCGCCCGACCCAACAAAGGCGGCCAGCGCGGTGTAAATGGCCTGTGTGGCGCCCGCGGTAACGGTAATCTCGGTTTCGGGGTGATAAGAAGCGCCATAACACGTACTTAAAATTTCAGCAATACGTTCGCGCAGGGCCTGTGTGCCGGGCATGGGTGCGTATTGGTTAAAGCCCGAACGGATGTATTTGTTGGCCAGCTCCATCAGTTTGGGTGAGCAATCAAAATCAGGAAAGCCCTGCGAAAGGTTGATGGCATTGTGTTCGCGGGCCAGCGCGCTCATTACCGTAAAAATGGTGGTGCCCACATTGGGCAATTTGGAATTAATTTGCATTTTTTTAAAATAGTTCCCTGCAAATTGCTAAAAAAATCCTATTTTTGCTACCCGTTCTTAGAAATGTTAAATGATGAATGATAAATGTTGAATTAAACACATTTATAATTTCCAATTTAACATCTATAATTTCAATGGTCCTGTGGCCGAGCGGCTAGGCTCAGCTCTGCAAAAGCTGCTACTCCGGTTCGAATCCGGATGGGACCTCAGCAAAACCCGCCTTTGGCGGGTTTTTTGTTTTATTGACTTAGTCAAACCTGATGAACGAATTTAAAAACAAAATACCTTAACCCGCACTTTATTTAGCTTGGCAACAAGAGCATGTCCAAACAATAAAGAAAGTAAACCTGATAAACTAAACCACGTCTATCATTTCAGTATAAGGCAACTTATCCAGACAAATTAAAATCGAAATCAGTTTTTGGTAAAACTTGCACTGCAACTTTGGGTTAATACCACATTTGTGAATGTAGTAGAGGTAAACGTAAAAGAGAGGTTCATGTTTTTTCCGTCAATGGTGCCCGAACCACCAATAAACGTTGGCTGCTGCGGAATAACAAAATGAGTAAGATCGGTCATGTCAGCCAATATGGCTCCTATCTTAATACGATTCCTGTTTCCCTGATCAACCGTAACCAAATAACTCTGAGTTCCAACTCCCATGCCGCAGTTGTAGTTATTCGAACTGTAAACGCCTTTGTATGTGTCGGTGTAATAAGTCTCGCAGTTTGCTCCCGACCATTCCGGCGGACAGTTACAGGCATTGTCGGACCAGGTTCCTCCATTTTTACAATCAAGTGTACAAGACTCTGAAGTTGTTGAACTATCTGGTTTTTTACAGCCGAAAATGGCCATCGTAAAAAACACACTAACAATCAATCCTGATTTAAAAAGAATCAAATGCTCCTTTTTCATTTCTACGAATGTAAGATTTAATAGTAGGCAATCATAAAATAAAGGTGTTAAGTCGAAAGAAGAATATAATTACCTTCATTCAAATAAGCCTGCCCTGTTTTCTGAAATTTTTAGGCATTTTTTTAAAGAGCCGAAAAAGTCTTTCAACAAGGCCTAACAAAGAGAGTGAATTGTTTGAAGGAGCCTACAAATAGTGTTCAGTCAGGCTACCAATTGTCCCTTTCTTATTTCAACCCGAACTTCGCGGTTTTTTTGGTGTTCGTGCAACTGACTATCCTTAGCAATAAAAATAAACTTAATCTACCCAACTAAATGCGTTTATCAGGACTATAGTCAATTAAGGAGTTGATCGTGTAATTCAATTTCTGGTTGTGTGTGATACCGAACAATCAGGTCTGTTTTATTAAGACCTGATTTGTTTCGGTAGTTAGGGAATGAGCACATTTTTTAATGGTATTTCATTGTTGTACTTATCAACGGCATAATTTTTGTATATTAAGGCTGAAAAAAAATAACAGCCAATGAAGCATCAGCTTAAAATATTAAAAGTAGCAGTTCTATTTATTTTTAGTTTAGCAATAACCTTTAGTTCCTGCAAAAAAAAGGAAATTCAGGGGCCAAAGGGCGACCCCGGAACGCCGGGCAATGGCGGCAATACCAATATTTCTAATTCCGATGTGTTTGTAATAGGCACCACGCAATGGCAACCCACCTCTGCCGACTCAAGCCTTTGGCAGTCCACCTATAGCACTACACTTATCACAAAAGAAGCGGCAAACAGCGGCAGTGTAAAACTGTATTATCAAATTGGAAGTGCCTGGTTTGAATTGCCTTACATCGACGCCGACTTATACACTCAATACGGTTATTCTGAAGGAACCCTCAAGCTCATACAATCCGATGTGCATGGCGAAAAAATTCCACGTCCTGAAACAGGTTACTACCGTTTGGTAATATTGAGTAAAAGTGCCCGCATGGCCGGTAATCATTCAACAAACGAAGCGCTTTCCGAAAATAAAAACAACTCATCCAACAATCATTAAAATTGAAAACGATGCAGGTAATAAAAATTTTTGGTAAAAAAACCGTGATTGTTTTGTCTTTTTTGGCACTACTAACAACGGCATGCACCAAGCAGGTGCCCGGCCCCAAAGGCGACCCGGGCACACCCGGCGGAACCGGTAACGCCAAACAATTTAGCAGCACCGTGTTTAGTGTGGCGGCCAAAGACTGGAGCGCGGTGGGCAGAAACTGGCAGGCCCTGGCCTATGTGGCCGAGATTACAGATAACGTGGTGGCCAAAGGCGAAGTAAAAGTTTATATACTTGTGGACGGCTACTGGTGGCCGCTGCCTTACGCCGTATCAGACATTTTTACGCAATACTCTTTCGAAAAGGGAATTATAAAATTGAATACCTACAAAGACCACGGAACGCCACCGGCTCCGGCCACCGCCAGTTTTAAAGTGGTGATTTATTATCCGTAATTCGACGACAGGCTATGATCTAATGCTCGATAATAACCTTACGTTTTATTAAAATATCAGAGGTGCTCAAAACAACTGTGTACATTCCGGTGGGAAAGTTTTCTATTGAAATGGAATGGCTGTCGCTGCTTTGACCAGTAAACAAAACTTGACCAATACTGTTTATTATTTGCACATTGTAATTACCGGAAATCCCTGTCCGAATGTTAAATGCTTTTGTGCCAGGATTTGGCCATATTTCAATGGATGACTCCGAATTAAAATCCGACAAACCTGTTATAGAACAATTTAATAGGAGTGAGGCTGTATTTAAAGTATAATGCGTAACGGCAAGGTCAATCCTTCCATCGCTGTTAAATTCGCCGGTTGCCAAACCCGTGGGCATTGGGTGAGTTGAAAAGTTAGTCGCCGGTAAAAAACTACCTGAGCCATTGCCCTTTAGTACCGCCACCAAATTAAGCGTATTGGTAAATGTAGATAGTGTAATTGCCAAATCCAGAAAACCGTCGTTATCGAAATCGGCTGAAGCCATTTTATTTGGCTGACCCAATAAAGGAAAGTTGCCCGCCAGTGAAAAGCTACCCGCAGCCGTTTTGTGAAATATGTGAATGCCTAATGTCTTTGCAAGGCTCGCGGCTGCAATGTCCATTCGCCCATCGCCATTAAAGTCGGCAGCCAGAATATCCACCGGAGTTGTTACATGAACACTGTCTAAAAAAACGAAGCTACCTGTTCCGCTACCCTGAAAAAAGGAAACGTTATTTGCGTTAACATTTGCGGTTGCAAGATCCGGCTTGGCATCCTGATTAAAATCGGAAGAAATGATTGAATAGGGACCGCCACTTACTGAAAATCCTGAAGGTGCCCCAAAACTACCAGAACCAGCCGATTTGAGAACGGTTACTCCACCAAAACTTCCATTCGAATTACAAAATGCCAAATCAGCAAATCCGTCACCGTTAAAATCATTACCTGTTACTGATATTTGTGAGCCCCAGTTGTACTGACCCATGACCGAAAAGCTTCCACCGGAAAGTCCTTTGAGAATGGCCACACTCGCAGAGCTACCGCAAACAACAATATCTTTTAAACCATCATTGTCTAAATCTTTTGCAAGCAAACCACGGGTAGATCCTGCTGTGGAAAATGCAGTTGGTGAACTAAAGCCGCCATTGCCATTACCAAATAGTAAACTCACCTGTGGGCCAAAGTGATTGCCGATAATCAAATCCGCATTCCCATCACCATTAAAATCTGAAACCACTAAGGGATCGGAATAAATTCCGCTTGAAAACTGTGAACTGCTGGTAAAACATGGTTGACAAACAGCCTGGAAAGACACGAATAAAAAGAGAGAAAGTATTAGGTTTTTCATTTAATAAAAATAAACAAATTAATTATTCCAAAGCCTGATTATATTGTCTTTAACCTAAACCCTGAAAAATAGTTCCAACATCAGTGCAATCGCCCAAAATTATAAGTATTAGCAATTTGAATATGGGTTGTTTGACATCAAATTTATGAATGAAGTGATTCAAAGTTGCATTTGAAAATAAGGTCAATAATTGTTTACCTTCTTATCAGAGGGTTTGCTAGCCCTTGCTTTGCTGATTATTAAATGATTTGGCTAATTATTTTGGATAATGTCACATAAGCACGAAAGAAAACATGACACTGTTAAATTGCGAATAGTATCCATAAGAAGTGGATTGACGATTTATTATAACTATTACGGCCATCAGCGATTTAATCTAAGCCTTCACGTTAACCTAAATGAAGGTATTTAAAGAGTCGTTGATTCCGTGTTTTTTGGAATTAGCATTTGCAGTATTGCAATAAATCATTTATTTTCAGAAAAAATATGGTTGTGAAACTGCCTGATTTAGCATTGTATCCGAATACTGATAGAGAAGCACCCAGCTTCCTTAATCTGCGTTTGTACTTAGGTATATTTCTGACCATGATTAAAGTTTTGCCCCAAATGCCAAAAAGTAATTTTTATGGAGGGATTTGTGAGTATTATTTTTGTTTTTCCTTGCTGAGTTTAATTGCAGGTGCATTTTTTAAAAATGATTCTGTTTCGGATTTTCTCAAGCGATTTATACCTTGTTGCAAAAAAAAAGTAATAAATTCGGCACTATGAACTACAAACCCGGCTTGCATATTTTATTAGGAATACATTCCGAAAACGCCATTAAATTAAAAGATGAGGCGGCTTGGATGCTTTTTATAGAAGAACAAATTTCCAATTTTGGACTTTCGCAACTGGGTAAAGTATCACATAAATTTGATGGGGATGCGGGTTACACGGCTGTACATTGTTTAACCGAATCGCACATTTCCATTCACACCTGGCCCGAGCACAACTATTGCACCTGCGATGTGTTTTTATCGAACTACCAAAAATACAATAACGATGTAACCAAAAATATTTCAGCTAACATAATCGCATATTTCGAATCAATTAACTATGAATTAAAAGAACACATCCGTTAATGATTGCTTCGTGGGAAGAAAATATAATGGATGGCCCAAAAGGCAAAAACTTCAGGTGTTCGCGTTGCAATCACGAAACCCCGCTGTATTTTCAAGATAAGATTGAAATATACGCCTGCCCAAAATGCAGCAGCGTGTTTTCTAAAAACGACAAACTACAGAACAAAATTTCCAAACATAAAAACGAAGGCATTAAGCCCATTCTGCCTCTTTACAGCAAATGCACTTTTTTTGGAATAAAATACACTCTGGTTGGTTTTGCCCGAAAACAACAACTAGGCGGTCACACAATAAAGTGGGAAGAATACACTCTTATTAGCGAAAATGGAGAGCCTGCCTACCTGAATCAGGCCTATGGCCATTGGTCTTTGTTTACAATTTGCGAGAAACCAAAAAATTACGACCCAAAAGACAGTTACCTGAAACACGATGACACCCTGGGTTATGACCTGCTGGCCAGCTACAAGCACAAGGCCACCGCTTTTGTCGGGCAATTTTATTACGACATTGTGGATGTTTCCAAACGTGTAACGCGCGAATACACAAATCCACCACACGTTTTTACCAACGAATATTATGAGGGGCGCAACGAGTACTTTAATGGCATCTATCTTAAAGAAAGCAAACTGCGAAACGCCTTTGAAGAAGAGCTGGTGAATTTACCGGAAATGGACGGCATTGGCGATTACCAGCCATTTTATTTCGGCATTAAACCCGGCCGCTTTGGACGTTTAGCATTGGTGTTTTTTGCCCTGGCCTTGCTCACACACTTGATTTTGGCGCCATCAATGGAAACAGAAACCAATTACCCCTCAATAAAAGCAGAAATTACTGATTCGGTTAAAACTGCCAAAGTGGTAACAGAATCTTTTAAAGTATTAGGCAATAACCCAATAGAACTTCGCTTTGAATGCAACGCAAACGTTTATAACGATTGGATGGAGGCGGCCATTACCATTATTAACGACGATACCGGCGAAGAAAAAAGTTTTGTAACCGGTATTGAATTATATGCAGGTGTTGATTCAGATGGTAGTTGGACCGAAGGAAGCAGTAAAAAAACAGAATACGTTGGCAACATTACTCCGGGCACATATCATATAGAAGCCGAAATTTACGGCAGCAACGCTATTGGCAGATCCAAAACCTTTTCGGCCACGGTCATTGGCCAAACAGCCACCGCCTGGAATTTTTGGATAATAATGTTAATTTATGGAGTCATTGCAATTGCAGTGATGGTGCTGGGAGCCAATTTTGAAAACAAACGATTGGGTTTATAAAACTTACAACTATGAATGAATTAAAAAATATGTTCGCAGCGCAATGGGCTTGGCTCATTATTACCGGTGTTGCCGCAGGCGCATTAATTTATTACGATGTAACGGAAAACCGGGTGTTTACAGGAACCAGCACCGAACATTTTAAACCCACGCAATCGGGTCGTGGCGCTAATTCACACATTTATCACAAATAAAACAACAAATAATTATGACAGATTTATTACAACTCAAAGCCATTCTTGCCTCAGTGGTTTATTCCGTTTTAGGCATCATCATTCTGGTAATTTCGTTTTACATCATCGAAAAAATTACACCCGAAAATGTTTGGAAAGAAATTATTCAACATAAAAACATGGCGGTGGCAATTATGGGTGCTGCCTACATTTTGGCCATTGCCATCATCATTGCATCGGCCATTCACTAGGTAAATGCAATACTTACTTTTTTTTACCATTTTTGTCATCTCCACCTGTGGCCTTATTTACGAATTGGTGGCAGGTACCCTTTCCAGTTATTTGCTGGGCGATTCCGTAACGCAATTTTCAACCGTTATTGGCGTGTATTTGTTTTCAATGGGCATTGGCGCATTTCTTTCCAAATACATTAAAAAAAATCTGCTGGCCACATTTATTCAAATCGAAATCATCACCGGCCTTATTGGCGGCTTCAGTTCCATAATTTTGTTTGTGTGTTTTAATTATGTTGAATCCTTCCGCTTTCTGCTCTACTTTATTGTATTACTCACCGGCACTTTGGTGGGGCTCGAAATACCTCTCATCATGCGGATTTTAAACAACCGCATCGAGTTTAAGGACCTCGTTTCTAAAGTGTTTACCTTCGATTACATTGGCGCCTTGTTGGCATCACTGCTCTTTCCACTTATCATGGTTCCGTTTTTGGGGCTCATTCGCACCTCTGTTTTATTCGGCATGATGAATGTGTCTTTAGCCATTTACCTGAGTTATTATTTTAAATCCGAAATCCGGAGGCAGGCGCTGTTGGTGGTGCAGGGCTTTGTTGTGCTATTATTGTTGTTAATGGGCTTTGTTTATTCCAACGAAATTATGAGCTTTTCGGAAAGCCACATGTTTGGCGAGAATATTATTTACTCCACTTCTTCGCCCTACCAACGCATTGTGATAACACGTAAAAAATCCGATATTCGGCTTTACCTCAATAACAATTTGCAATTTAGCTCGCAGGACGAATACCGCTACCACGAAGCACTGGTACACCCCATGACAGCCTTTGCAAAAAAAAGTTCGTCGGTGCTTATCTTAGGTGGTGGCGATGGCATGGCAGCCCGCGAAGTACTTAAATATCCCGGCGTGGAAAAAATAACCCTGGTTGATTTGGATAAAAAACTCACCGAACTCTTTTCTGCCAACCATGTACTCACTCAACTCAACCATAACTCGTTCACAAATCCAAAATTGGAAATCATTAACGCCGATGCCTTTGAATGGCTCAAGTCAACCAAAAACACCTATGATTTGGTAATCGTTGATTTTCCTGACCCTTCGGGCTATTCGGTTGGAAAATTATATACCACCGCGTTTTATCATTTTCTTAAAAAAGTAATGAATCCCAACTCGGTTGGCGTTGTGCAAAGCACCTCACCTTTGGTAGCTCCGCTATCTTATTGGTGTGTAAACAATACCTTAAAGGCTTCCGGTTTCAACACCCTGCCTTATCACGTTTATGTACCTTCGTTTGGCGAATGGGGCTTTTTTCTTTTTTCAGAAAACCAACTCAGCAACAATGCAACCGCTCAATTGCCCTCTCAACTCAGGTATTTTACGCGCAACGAATTTACCCAAATGAGCTCCTTTCCGGCCGACATGGTAAAAAATACCACCGATGTGCAGCGCTTGGATAATCAGGTGTTGGTGGAACATTTTGAAAAAGAATGGAGCGAATATTAACATGCTGTCGCGGAGAAAATTTTTAAGATACACCTTGTCAGGATTGGCCGGAATTACATTAACAAAATGTATCCCTGCAAAAAATGCTTCTGAAATTAACATCCGCTTTAAACCCGACAACAGCGGCAGAGCCCATCAACTGCGTGATGCAAAGCAACAATTTAAAACCGGCGAAACAATATATAAAGAGGTGGTAATTGTTGGAGCAGGCATTTCGGGCTTATCGGCAGGCTATAATTTAAAAAATAAGGGAATACACAATTTTACCATTTACGAACTTGGCGAAAAGGCCGGGGGAAATTCAGGTTCAGGAAAAAATGCGCTGAGTGAATACCCGCATGGTGCGCATTACCTCACCATGCCCAATCCTGCCAACAAAGAATTAATGGCCTTTTTAAATGAACAGGGCATTATTAAAAGCTTTGATGAAAAAGGAAGACCTGTTTTTAATGAAACCGATTTGTGTTTCGACCCAGAAGAACGCTTGTATATCAGAGGTGTTTTTCAGGAAGGTTTGGTACCCGAATACGGCCTGAGTAAAGAAGAAAAATTGGAAACGAAACTTTTTTTTGATTGGATAAAGATTTTTAAAGAAAAGAAAGGAAGCGACGGAAAATATTTTTTCGAAATGCCATGCGCATTAGCATCCACCGACAAAGACTTCGACTTTTTAGATAAAATCACATTCGAAAAGTATTTAGCACAGAATAACTTTACTTCCCCGCACCTGTTATGGTATCTCAATTATTGTTGCCGCGATGATTACGGCGGAGGCATCGCCAGAGTTTCGGCCTGGGCAGGCATCAATTATTTTGCATCGCACCGCGCAGAGCCCGCAAACACCGATGCCTCGCGCATATTAACCTGGCCTGAAGGTAATGGCTATCTGGTTAAACTGTTCGAAAAGAAATTGAGTAATCACATAACTACCTCCTGCTTGGTGGAATCGATAAGTATTGTGAACGATAATGTGGAGTTACTCGTAAAAAACTTTACCAACAATACCATTACACGGGTGCTTTGTAAACAGTGTGTGTTGGCAGTGCCGCCTTTTGTGGTGGCAAAAATACTATCACCTCAACTTAATTACCCGGTTGAACTCACCAAACAACTGGAACACAGTCCATGGTTGGTGGCCACGGTTATGCTCAGTCATCTGGATGCCAACAAACAATCGCCTTTGTGTTGGGACAAT
>JADLED010000258.1 GCA_020846335.1 Bacteroidia bacterium | reverse complement strand
TACAACGATTTTGTGGATTTAAACAACGACCAGGTAGCGCAGCCTAACGAGTGCTTTAACTGCTGGGACCTTAACCGAAATTTTAGAAATGAGTGGGAAGAAGACACCAATGTGGATGGCATTTTTAACGAAGTGGATTGTCAGGTATATGGCTCTTCTATCCGGCATTTCAACAACATCTGGCTGTTTGTGTTAACAGGCATTTTATTATACCTGCTGTTTAGTCGCCATTTGTTTGAAAACAATCAGGACGTGGCTTTTTTGGCCGGACTGATTTACATGATACACCCCGTACACAGCGAGGTGGTGGCCAACGTAAAAGGTCGCGACGAAATTTTTTCAGTCATGTTTATCACCCTCACGTTTTTGCAACTGTTTAGCTACCTTAAAACAAAAGACAATAAACATCTGTTGTTGGGTGCGCTTAGTTTTTTTCTGGCACTTATGTCTAAAGAATATGCTGTTATGTTGTTTGCGCTGGTGCCATTGGCCATTTACATATTTAGCAACGAAAAAATAAAAGCCGGACCGGTAGTGTTAAGTGCTATTTTATTTGCGGTTATGGCCGCGCTTTTAATGCTGATTGATGCCAGCCTTAATCCCACACGTATTCCGCATTTGTGGATGTTCATAGGCGGCCTTTTTTGCTTTTTGGTTGTTGGCGGATTAATCTCCATCAGTTTGTTCAGGCAAAAAAATGCCGGAGCATTTATCATATCCATGATGGGAGTTGGTATGATGTACCTTGTGTTAAGACTCAACGCAGTTAGTATGAGTCCGGGTGTTGAAGACACCGAAATACTTAACAATCCATTTTTACTGGCAAGTCAGGAGCAGGAATTTGCTACTAAAATGGTGGCGCTTTTTAAATACTTCGGTTTGTCGCTCTTCCCTCACCCGCTCATTTCCGATTATTCCTACGCCACCTTTGCCTACCCCGAACTAACCGACCCACGTGCTTTAATGGGCATAGCTCTTTATGTAATTCTGTTGTTTGCCGGCATAATTCTCAGTGCCAAACGCCACCCCATGGGTTTTGCAATTCTCACTTATCTTTTATTTATTCTCATGGTGAGCAATTTGTTTTTTAAAACAGGTTTGTTAATGCTCGAAAGTTACCTCTTTCATGCCAGCATTGGCACTGCCATGGGCCTTGGCTGGCTTATTGTTAAAGCCTTTGATTTTGCAGGAAACAAATCGGTAACGCCAAACCGCAGTGTGTTTGCCATTTTAATATTGGTAATTTTGGTGTTGAGTGGCATAAAAAACTGGGAACGTAACTGGGATTGGAAAAACGACATTACCTTGTTTTTAAAAGACGTGAAAAACGCACCCAACTCAGTGCTGGTGTTGGGCAATGCAGGGGCAAGATGGATAGATTTGGCCGATACCAAAGAAATTACGCACATCAATGTTCCGGGGCAGGATTCATCACGCTACAACGATTACAACGGCACTTTAAAAATCAGCAACGAAGAAATGATTGCAGGAGGCTACAAAAGTCACCGCGAAGCCGCGCTCTACAAAGGCATTGGCTATTTGCAACACGCGGTAGAACTGCATCCACGCTATGTTAACGGATTTTTAAATCTTGGACTTGCCAATTATAAACTTGGTAAAGATTTTGAAACCATGCTGTATTGGAAACTGGCCGAAAGACTCTACCCCAACAACCCCTATTTGAACAACTATTATTCTGTTTATAGCAATAACCTTAAAACCCGGGGAGCTGCGGCCTTTGAGCGGGGGGCTTTAGATACAGCGGTAGCAGAATACACCCGGTGTACCATTATTTTACCAAACGACGAAGACGCCTTGTATGGCCTGGCAGGTGCACTTTACAATCAACATAAAATGGATTTGGCTAAAATTTACTTTACCAGGGTGCTACAAATTAATCCAAACCGCGAAGAAGTAAAGAAAATACTGAAAACAATGCCATAAAAACCATTCATAATGAACAAAATAGGTACAATACATACAATCGTCCTGCATTAAACCGCATACGTCGATATTTTATTGGACTAATCGTTCTGATTTACTAACTTGGCTGTCTTATAACCTTATAAAATTTATGCCAAAAGTAAAACAATTCAATAAAGAAAAGGTACTTGAAGCGGCCTCACATATTTTCCGTCAGAAAGGTTACAATGGCACCTCCATCGACGATATTTTAAAAGCCACCAATCTAAGTCGCAGCAGTCTTTACGATTCGTTTAAGGACAAACACAGCCTCTATCTTGCAGCGCTCGAATTTTATAAGGACAGAGAGAAAAACGGCTACAACAGCCTCGACGAAAAAACACTCAACGGCCTCGAAAAAATAGACCTGCTTTTTAAAGAAGTCATCAACCATCTAATCGAGCATCCAAACGACAATGGCTGCCTGATGGTAAACGCCGCTGCCGAAATGAGCAAGCAATGCGATAAAACCTCGCACATTGTCTGCAATAATAAAGACGATATTGAAAACCTTTTTGCCACCTGGTTAAAAGACGCCGAAGACAGTAAACTATTAAAACTAAGCAAACCGACTAAAAGTTACGGCACTTTTTTATTTAACACCCTTTGCGGTTTAAAAGTGCTTAGCCAAAGCGGTGCCACGCGCAACGACCTCAGCAATGTGGTTAAACTTTCGATGGATGCCCTGAATTAAT
This sequence comes from Bacteroidia bacterium, assembly GCA_020846335.1. Classification (GTDB taxonomy): domain Bacteria; phylum Bacteroidota; class Bacteroidia; order B-17B0; family Aurantibacillaceae; genus Aurantibacillus. The sequence continues at coordinate 1,415 of JADLED010000258.1, read as the reverse complement.
TGCAGTTTTAACTCACGATTAAGTGACCACTCTTAAACTAACTGTTAAACAAGGTAAGCAAAAAGTTTATTTCAATTTTATAGGCAACGCATTTCTGAAACTGAATTTGCCCTACCTTTGCACTTCTTATGTACTTAGCAGACACACATACACACCTTTACTCAAAGGAATTTAATACCGACCGCGATGCGCTTATTAGTAAAGCAATGGCCAACGGGGTAAAAAAATTTTATTTGCCAAACATCGATTCAGGTTCCATTGCCCCCATGCTCGAACTTGAAAAACAATATCCTGAAAACTTTTTTGCCATGATGGGCCTGCATCCCTGCTCTGTGGATGCCGGTGTGGAAAACGAACTGGCCATGGTAAAAAACTGGTTGCAGCAGCGCCCATTTGTGGCCATAGGCGAAATTGGCATTGACCTTTATTGGGATAAAACTTTTTTTGAACAACAGCAGCATGCTTTTAAAACTCAAATAAATTGGGCTCTGGAATACAATTACCCCATTATTATTCACTGCCGCGAGGCCTTTGAACCTATTTATGAGATTCTGAAATCCTATGCCAAGCTGCCAAAAGGTATTTTTCATTGTTTTTCGGGTACATTGGAACAAGCCCACAAAATAATTGAGCTTGGCAACTTTAAATTGGGAATTGGTGGAGTTGTTACCTTTAAAAACTCTGGCTTGGATAAAGTGGTGGAGCAACTTGACACCGAACACCTGGTGCTTGAAACAGATGCCCCCTACCTGGCACCACTGCCATTCAGAGGCAAAAGAAACGAACCTGTTTATATACTTGAAGTGGCAAAAAAAATAGCCGCACTCAAGAACATTGGTATTGAAGAACTTGGAAAAATTACCACGGCCAATGCCGAATTTATCTTCGGGAATGGATAAATTGTTGAAAAAGGTGCTTATTTTCAAAAAAAAGTTTTGCCCAGTTAAAAAAACTCCCTACATTTGCACCCCCTAATTAAGGGAAAAGACTAAAATTTTTACAAAGTGGACGCGTTAAGTTATAAAACAAAATTTGCCAACACAGCCGGTGCCGATAAGGAATGGTTGCTAGTTGACGCTGAAAATGAAGTGGTTGGACGTTTAGCATCGAAAGTGGCTATGCTCCTTCGCGGAAAACATAAAACCTCATTTACCCCGCATTCAGATTCGGGAAGCAATGTGGTAATTATTAATGCCGCAAAAGTTCGTTTTACAGGTAAAAAAACAACTGATAAAGAATACATCAGATATACCGGCTATCCGGGAGGTCAGCGTTTTGCCACACCAAAAGAATGGTTGGCTTCAAAACCTGAAGAAGTTTTAACCCATGCCATTCATGGTATGTTACCAAAAGGTCGTTTGGGTCGTACCCTTAACACCAACGTGCGTATTTTTGCAGGAGCGGAGCACACACAC
>JADLED010000257.1 GCA_020846335.1 Bacteroidia bacterium | reverse complement strand
AAAAATTTGGCCTTTAGCATTAGCAGTCCAAGATTAATGTTTGACCGTGCAATGGCAGAACTGTCTTTCCGATTTTCGTGAATTTTGAGACACTGTAAAAAATATTCCTGTCCTTTTAAATTGTTGCCTTTAATAGAGTTTAAAATTCCTAAATTGTTTAGTATAATAAGAATATGAGTGCTGTCGTGAATGGCAGTTTGCATTTTAAGCGCATTTTCAAAACATGCCAGCGAACTATCTGTACTTGATTTTCTGAAATAATTCAGGCCCATGGTTTCTTCAATGTTGGCCTCCAGTTTTTGGTCGGCTCCATTTGTGATTCGCCTTGCGTTGCGTAGAAAATACAGTGATGAATCATAGATGCTTACTTTTTCGTAATACACCGCCATGTTGTATAACGCATTGCCAATAGCCACAGTGTTGTTTTGTTTTGTGGCAAGCGTAATTAGTTTATTTGCAAATAACAGGGTTTTTGCAGAACCACTTTTACTAAAAGCCGAACTTAGTTCGGTTAACAGCCTAAGACGAATGCTGTCTTGTAAATTATTTTTTTGGACAAGTTTTTCCAAACTATCTGTGTTCACCTTTTGAGAAAGTAAATTTCCCGATTCGCAAAATAAACACAGTAGTAGTAGGAGTTTGGCTATTCTCATTTTTCTTTAGTTGAAGTGATTTGTCAAATATAATCTTATTTGGAAATAATCCTAACAACACAATTTTTCATTGCCTTTAAAAAATAAACAACAATTAGTGGATAGTAAGCCGTGGTACAATTGTACTATTTTATGTGGAATCACTATGGCACAACTTTGTAGCAAATAATATTAAAAATTATGAAAACAAAACTGAGTAATAAAACCATCTACATAGGCTTATTTGCATTATTAATATTTAAACAAGCCAATGCGCAGGATAAAAGAAACTATGTATCCAGAAGTGATAGTAGTTTAAAAATCGTTGAAAAATACAACAATCCTATGCGGGCAGCTTATAATATTGCCGGCAATGTTGGTGTGGATGTGTCGCGGTTTAATGGTGGAATATTTGCGGAAGTGGTTGGAATTTACTCGCCAAAAAGATTTAGTTTTGGAGCAAGTTATGCTTTTGACATTTCGAATTCTAATTTTATCAGCACCACTTCAGCCATTCCTGGTGCCAGCATTAATAAATACGGAAATACGCAATTTAACGCTGTATTTAATTTTAAAGATAAAATTATTGATACTAAAGTAGAGCCAACTATTGCAATTGATATAATTGGCCAGTCAACAAGTGGAAATGTTAGAACAACTACGTTCTACGCCTATAAAACCGATGAAGTAATTAAAGTAAGAAAAACCAGAGGTATTGGTGGCTCTGTTTCAAATATGAGTTCGAATGTTTATTACAATAAATTAAAAGCTGATACCACTGCGGAATTTATCACTTTTCAAAATAATGCCAAGGTGCCCAATCAGTTTCTTTTGCCTTTTAGTTCCACCATCATTGGTTTTAGATATCAAACAAGTACCTTGTCAAGTTATAACATTTCTTACACGTATAAAAATTTCGGAACCCACAAGGTAAAATCCACCACCTACAAATATGTGGCATTTGAAGCGTTGTTTGCTCCATCTATCAGAAACTCAGCGAATGCTTTTTATCAGGATTCAGCTAAAGTGGCAAAGCAGTTGCCTGTTGAAAACGTAAAGAAAAACAGATTCGGTTTTAGAGTTCTCATAACATCCAATGTTTATAACGAATCAAAGAATAAAGTCCGTAGAAAGCCCGGCTTCTTTTATAATGCTGAGTTTGGCGTAAGACCAGGAATTACTCCTGCAAGTAATTTAGTTTCCAATAAGAAAAACCCAACCGCCTTGGATAAAGCCGCTGTAAAGGCAATGGCCCTGCCTTGGTATCTGAAATTGGGATTTGGTATTAGTTTTTAAGATTAAACTCATGAAAAAGATATTCATTATAATCACATTAATTATTCAGGCGAAACTGCACGCCCAAAGCAAAATGGATTGGGACGCCACACACTTTGGAATAAATTTATTTCAAACAGGAAATGTTAAATACAGATTAGGAGACAGCAGCTATTCAAAAATTGGTAAAGTTATCCATCCCATGGCTTCATTTTACGGCATTCTTCCAGAAGATGGCTGGTGGATTTATGGAGATGCTTCAGGATTTTTGCTGATTGCTGCCGCTTTGAGCGGAGGGCAGAGTAAAAATTTTCATGCGTCTCTTTATGAAATGGGTGCAGGTTGGTCATTTAATAACAAACGGCCAATAAAACTGGGTTCATTTGCGGAACTTAAAATCGTAATGGGACTGGGCTTAGGCTCCAGAGCTTTCAGAACAATAAAAACCGCACCTAATGCGGTGGCTGTTGGCATTTATCCGTTGGAAGTAGGTTCGATGATAAATATCAAGGACCGCATTTTGGTACTCGCAAAATTCGGACTTCAGCCTTTGGTTGGTAAAGAAAAGGGTGGACGTTTTTTTTATGATATAAGAAGTACGGCTAAATTAGGCCACCGATTTGGCCTTAGCCTCACCTTTGTACGAAATACTTATAATTACCAATACGACAAACAGGTTGCTGGCCCTAACGGTGTATCAGTGCCAAAAGAGTTTCGCGAAGCCTACCGTTTTTTTAATACTCAGTTTGGAATCACCTTTATAACCTCTAACTAATTTGGGTTATGGTAGCAGGTTGATAAAATACTCAATACTAATCCACCGGCATTTTATATGAGCACACAAATTATAGTCACATACCTGAAATTCCGTGAATTAACCTGATTAATGATTCCCATGCAGTTAAAGGGATACAGCGAAAACATTTTAATTTAGTTCAGAAAAATGCAATGCGAATTGTCTGATCCTCTTCAAATCCATCCATTCCTAAACTCAATGTGCTATTGCTGAACTTATTTTAAGAACGCCATTATTTATATTTTAATTTGAAAAAAAATTCAATTAAAATGAAAGCACAATCTACAAATCAAAAAACTAAATTTAGGAAGACTCTTAACTATTTTCTTGCCCTCGTACTATTTGGAAGCTTAAAAATTTTCTCTCAAAACGCTGCTGCAATCAAATTTGATGGCGCTGGCGATTATGTGGATTTGGGCCCAGCACTTACAAGTTCACTCAATGGTGGTAATAGTATTACTATTGAAGCATGGGTGAATACAGCAACCAATTCCGGGGGTCACGGGCCTATAATTGGCAACTATGGTACAAATAACACCGGAGCATTATCTTTTTTGTTGCGTAGAGAAAATGGCCATCATGTTTTTTGGGTTGGCAATGGAACAATTTATCCCACTGTAAGTTTAAACACCTCTAGCGTAAATGTTTGGACACACCTTGCCTGTGTTTGGAATGGTACTGTTGCAATCGTTTATGTGAACGGTGTGCTGACTGCTTCAACCGCTCCTGCTCTTAGTGCCATGCAGAATTATAGCAATACAAGTGTTTACATAGGTTCCGCTCCATTAAACAGCGAACATTTTAATGGCATGATTGACGAGGTAAGAGTTTGGAACGTTGCCAGAACACGTTGTCAAATTAATACGTTTAAGAATTGTGAAATTCCTGCAAATACGCCGGGATTACTGGTAAATTATCACTTTAATCAGGGAATTGCGAATGGCAACAACACAGCCGTTACTACTTTAACCGATGCCACATCAAGTGCCATTACAGGAACTTTAGCTGGTTTAACACTTACCGGAACGGCTTCAAATTGGGTGGCCCCGGGAGGTGTGGTGAGTGGCTTTACAACAGCAGCTTCTGGTCCCACAGTTGGTTCAACAGCAACCAACTCTGTTATTTGCATGGGCAGTTCAATCACATTAAATGGTACGGGTGCAAGTACCTATGTTTGGACCGGCGGAGTAACCAATGGCACTGCATTTTCTCCCACTACAACTGTAACATACACGGTTACTGGAACTGCAGCATCAACTGGCTGTACAAATACTGCTGTTCGCTCTGTAACGGTTAATCCTAAACCAACAATAACAGTTAATAGCGGTACCATTTGTTCTGGTACTTCCTTTACCATTGTGCCTTCAGGCGCTTCTACCTATACCATTTCAGGAGGTTCAACTGTGGTGAGTCCGTTAACCAGTACTGTTTACAATGTAACAGGAACCAATTCACTGGGCTGCGTGAGTTCCAACACCGCAGTAAGCAGCATTACAGTTATTGCTTTACCATCAATAAATGCAACGGCAAACAACACGTTAATTTGCGCCGGACTATCTGCTAATTTAACGGCCAGTGGAGGCTCAACTTACACTTGGAACCCGGGCGGAATTGTAAGTAACACAATTGTTGCATCTCCGGCAACAAGCACAACCTATAGTGTTACTGGCACAAATGGTTTGTGTTCAAAAACATCTGTAATCAGCATAATTGTTAAGCCATTACCTACAATCAATGTCATATCAAATAACCCATTGTCATGTGTTGGAGGCACAGTTACCTTAACTGCAACAGGTGGCATAGCTTATTTTTGGACTCCTGGTGGTAACGCATTTTCTATTACTGTTTCGCCAACAGTTACCACCACCTATTCTGTTAATGGGTTGGGCAGTAGCGGTTGCAGTGGCAGTGCGGTATTTACACAAAGCGTTACAGTTTGCGATGGTTTAAATCAATTAACGGATAAAGCCAATACTCTCAGTGTTTTTCCTAATCCGGCTTCATCTAACATAACGCTTCAAACACAAGATGCAATTGAAAGCGTTTGTGTTTTTAATGCTCAGGGAGCCTTATTGAAAACTGAAACTCAAAAAACATTTTCAGTTGATGACTTATCAAAGGGTATTTATTTCATTCAGATAAAAACCGAAAATGGAATAATTATTGGTCGTTTTGTAAAAGACTAGTAGTAATTATATTATACATAAAGAACTCACTAATTTGGTGAGTTCTTTTTTTTATCCATTCGTGAAGTAGAAGTTTTAATTTGCCCTAAAGCAACAAAGAAGCTACCTTAAAGGGCAGCTTCTCTGCTGTTGATACCTGTAAATATTACGTTTAGTTAAAACGTACGAATAGTATCAGGTGTAATAGTTAATCGGATTTTTTCAGACTTAAATCTTTGTTAGTGTTCTTTCTCTCTCTTTATCAAGATAAGACTGAACCACTTCAATGGCATTGTCAATCACATCACTCAGGGCAGTGATAAATGCGCCCGGTTTTGCCAGTGACAGTGCGTGTTTCAGGGCTTCCACTTCTTTAGGTACATATTCGTAAGATTGGTTTGGATTTTCGGATTTAATGCCTTCCACCAATAATCTTACAATATCTTCGGCTGTGCGACCCCTTAAAAACTTATCCTGACGAATAATAATGTGATCAAACATCTGAGCCGATATCCTTCCCATTTCGCGTATATCTTCATCCCTGCGATCGCCGGTGCCGGTAATGATACCAATTTTGTAGGGCGATTCAATACTCGATAAAAATTCTTTAATGCCGTTAAAACCATCGGGGTTATGTGCAAAATCAATCATCACACGGTGCTCCTTAAATTCAAAAATATTCATGCGCCCCGGTGTTTGTGCGGCAGATGGGATAAAGGTTTCGAGGCTTAATTTAATATCTTCAATGGTAAATCCATAAACATAAGACGCAAGAGTTGCCGCCAACACATTGTAAATATTAAAACTTACTTTTCCACCAAAAGTGAGTGGAATGTGAGAGGCTTTTTCAACCCTGAATTTCCATTCGCCTTTTTTAATAGTGATAAAACCATTTTCGTAAATGGCAGCAATACCACCTGTGCGGCAGTGTTCTTTAATTAACGGATTATTTTCATCCATACTAAAGTAGGCCACTTTACAATCCACTGTTTTAGCAATAGAAGCACAATGTTTGTTATCGGCATTTAACACCACGTATCCATCGTGCTTCACCGCTCTGGCTACCACACCTTTTACATTGGCCATGTCTTCCAGTGTATTAATGTCCGAAAGCCCCATGTGGTCTTCCTGAATGTTGGTAACAACGGCCACATCACAACGACCAAAACCTAAGCCGGAACGTAAAATTCCACCACGCGCGGTTTCAAGTACCGCAAACTCCACAGTTGGGTCTTTTAAAATAAACTCAGCACTAATAGGCCCTGTGGTATCACCTTTGGTAAGCATGGAGTTTTGTACATAAATACCATCCGAAGTAGTAAAGCCAACACGGTAGCCATTATTTTTTACAATGTGTGCAATCAAACGCGTGGTGGTGGTTTTACCATTGGTACCGGTAATGGCAATAATAGGTATGCGGCACGATTTTCCCGGAGGGTAAAGCATGTCGATAACCGGAGCGGCCACGTTGCGCGGTAAACCATTTGCCGGAGCCAGGTGCATACGGAAACCCGGCGCTGCATTTACTTCGAGTACCACGCCACCGGTTTGTTCAAGTGGTTCGGTAAGATTTTGGGCCATGATGTCAATGCCACAAATGTCTAAACCAATCACCCTCGAGATGCGTTCACAAATAAAAATATTGTGTGGATGCATAATGTCAGTTACATCGGTGGAGGTGCCACCGGTACTTAAATTGGCCGTGCCTTTCAAATACACTTTTTCTCCTTTGGGTGGCACGGTATCGAGGGTATAATTTTTTTTGGCCAATTGGTCGTGCGTTTCTTTATCAATGCTAATTTCAGTCAACACGTTTTCGTGACCATAGCCACGGCGTGGGTCTTTGTTTTCGGTATCAATCAATTGTTGAATGTTGGAAGACCCATCGCCCAATACGTGTGCCGGTTCACGCAAAGCAGCAGCAATAAAACGATTATTAATTACGAGTATGCGAAAATCGTAACCGGTAATAAATTTCTCTACAATTATTTTGCGTGAATATTGTTTGGCATGGGCGTATGCAGCCAAAGCATCTTCGCGTGTTTTAACGTTGATGGATGCGCCTTTACCATGATTGCCATCCAAAGGTTTAAATACCAGAGGAAATCCAACCTTATCAATTACTTCGTCCACTTCCGCTTCACGCACAATGCACATGCCTTTGGCCACAGGTATGGCGGCTTCACTCAACATGCGTTTGGTTTCTTCTTTATTGCTGGCCAAATCCACCGCAATAGAACTGGTGCGGTCGCTCATGGTGGCTCTAAAACGCACCTGATTTTTTCCATAGCCCAATTGTACTAATGATTGGCTGTCGAGGCGAATGTAAGGAATGTCGCGGGCTATGGCCTCGTCCACAATGCTGCCTGTGCTTGGTCCAAACCGTTCATCCTCGCGCATTTCGCGCATGGTTTTTATGTCAGCATCCAAATCGTAAGCCGTTCCTGCCGCCAGGGCTTCGGCAATTCTTACCGATGCTTTGGCAGCGTAAATGCCCACGGTTTCTTCCATATAAGAAAATACCACGTTGTAAACACCCTTGCTGCCGGTGCCACGTGTGCGGCCAAAGCCACAATCCATACCGGCCAGTGTTTGAATTTCGAGCGCAATGTGCTCAATTACATGACCCATCCAGGTGCCTTCTTTCACACGCTCAAAAAATCCACCTTCGTGGTCTTTAGAGCAGCGGTGTTTGCGCATGGTGGGAAATAGTTTTTCAAGCCGTTCAGAAAAACCCGGAATTTTATTGGTAGGAGCTTCTTCCATTTCCTGGAGGTCAAGCTTCATCACAATTAATTTTTTTCTGAAATTAGACCAGTAATTCGGGCCCCGAAGGGTTTTTATTTCAACTATTTTCATGGCTTGAGGAATTTTTTATCAATATAACGGGTATTTTTTATATAAACAACTCACTGTTTAAATTAAGCCTTAATTGATAAGGCCAATGCGTAATTATAAAAACGATTAGTGTAAATTTGCCGTAAATTAAAACGAAATGAATAGCCCTAAGGGAAAGTTAGTTATTATTGGCGGATCGGTGGACCGAGGAAGTTTTACAGAAAGTCCCGCAGATTTACAACGCAGTTTAAAATTTTTTGAAAAAGGAATCTTAAAAAGAATTACCACCGAATCGGTAAAAAATAATCTTTCACGAATTGAAATAATTACCACAGCATCCAGCATTCCAGAAGAAGTAGGCGCAGAATATGTAAAAGCCTTTGCGCAACTTGATGTGTTAAATGTGGATGTATTGAATATTAAAACGCGTGAAGAAGCCAACTCTGCCGAGAACACCGAACGCCTTAAGAATGCAGATGTGGTGGTGTTTACCGGTGGCGACCAATTACGACTAACTTCTATTTTCGGAGGAACCGCTTTTCATCATCTGCTATTGGAAAAATACCAAAACGAGGCCTTTATTATTTCAGGAACTTCGGCCGGAGCCGCTGCCAGCTCTAACAACATGATCTATCAGGGAAGCAGTCATGAAGCACTTTTAAAAGGCGAAGTGAAAATAACCGGTGGTTTGGGTTTTATAAACAATGTTATTATTGATACGCATTTTGTTCAACGCGGACGTATTGGGCGTTTACTTTACGCCTGCGCCAGCAATCCAATTAACCTTGGTATTGGTTTGGGCGAAGACACAGGGCTTTTAATTACCGAAGGCAATAGCATGGAAGCCATTGGCTCAGGATTGGTTATGCTGGTGGATGGCACGCACATGCGCGATACCAGCATCACCGATGTTCAAATGGGTGCGCCGGTTTCTATCGAAAATTTAATTGTTCACGTAATGGCACTGGGCGACCACTACGATTTAAAAAATAAAAAACTCACCATTCACCACGGTAAACCTGCAACGGCAGAATAGTTTATTGCCGGTAAATGGTCTGCAATCCAATCAGGTTTATTCACATTTAATCTTTTATTATGGCCACTACTTCCGATCTTTCAAAAAATGCTTTTTTCCGTTACGAAAACGAATTGGTTCAGGTACTAAGCTACGACCACATTACACCCGGCAAGGGCAACGCCATTTACACCGTTAAGTGCCGCAATGTGGAAACTGGTAAACAAAGCGAAATACGTTTTCGTTCAGGCGAAAAAATTGATTTTATACGAGTAGACGAGCACGAAATGCAGTTCATTTATGCCGAAGGAGATTTTTTGGTGTGCATGAATCAGGAAACATACGAGCAATTGCACATTCCTAAAATTTTGTTTGCCGATAGCATTCAGTTTTTGCAGGAGGGCATGGTGTTAAAAATCCGTTTTGATGAAAATGAGAAACCACTCAATGGTTCATTACCACCATACGTTGAATTAGCGGTAACTTATACTGAAGATGGTGTTAAGGGCAAACCATTAAAAACGGCTGAGGTGGCCGGAGGTATCAAAATTCAGGTTCCGGTTTTTGTCAGCAATGGCGATATACTCAAAGTAAACACCGAAACAGGTGAGTACGTTGAAAGGGTGATGAAGTAAATTTCTTTACTTATAAATCCCCACAAACAATTCGCTGTTTGAGCTTTTCTTAGCCCTGTACATGCCTTCCGAATTAAAAGGTAGTTCAATATTTCCTTTCGCGTCGAGTGCCACCAGACCACCTTCGCCGCCAATCTTCACCAGCTTGTTCATTACCACAACATCGCAGGCTTCTTTTAAACTCAGGCCTTTGTATTCCATCAGGCACGAAATATCGTAAGCCACCACCGAGCGGATAAAAAATTCGCCGTGCCCTGTGCAGGAAATAGCGCAGGTAATGTTGTTGGCGTAAGTGCCGGCGCCAATAACCGGCGTATCGCCCACACGGCCATGCTTTTTGTTGGTCATGCCACCTGTGCTGGTTCCGGCGGCTGTGTTTCCACTTAAATCCAAAGCAACGGCCCCCACGGTTCCAAATTTCTTTTCCTTGTCAACCGTATGGTCGAGTTGAATGGTGTCGCTTTGTTTGGCTTGTAAATACTGGTCGTAGCGCATTTGCACAAAAAAATAATCATCCGGCATAAATTCAGCTTTTACCTTTCTTGCAAATTCTTCAGCACCATGCCCGGCCATAAACACATGTTCCGATTGTTGCATCACGGCTTTGGCAAGGCTGATGGGGTTTTTAATATTTTTTACCCCTGCAACTGCGCCCGCACTTAAATCCAATCCACTCATGATGGATGCGTCGAGTTCGTTTTTACCCTCATTGGTAAACACTGCGCCGCGTCCGGCATTAAACAGCGGATTGTTTTCAAGTGATACAATGGCTTTCTCTACAGCGTCCAGAGCGCTTCCGCCTGATTTAAGAATGTTTTCTCCGGCGGCTATGGCTTCGCTTAGTGCCAGGGTGTAGGCAGCTTCTTTTTCAGGAGTCATCAGGCTTTTTAAAATGGTGCCTGCTCCACCGTGTATGGCAATGGCGTATTTAGACATGTGCGATTTTTGATTAAAAGTAAATAAATAATTGCGTTTGCCACTGTGGTATTATTAAACAATGGAGTAGCGGTGTTCGTCAATAATTTTTCCGTTTTTGAGCACACATTTTTTAAACACGCCATCTTTTTCATAACCACATTTTTCGAGCACCCGCATTGATGCCACATTGTGTTCAAACACGCCGGTGTGCAGGCGAACAAAGTCCAAGGTGTTTAAAGCATGTTGGGTTAATAGACTCAGAGCAACGGTGGCAATGCCTTTACCCCAGTATGCTTCGCCAATCCAATAGCCTATTTCGGCGGTTTTAATGTAAACATCTTTTTGTGGGAGTAATCCAACAATGCCGCACAAATTCCCTTCAAATTCAATGGCAAAGGTTACACGAGGTTCTTCTTTGGCAGTGAGTTCAATAAAGAACTCAGCATCTTTTTCGGTGTAGGGATATGGCATGTAATTACGCAGGTTATCCCATATTTTTTTGTTGTTGGCTTGTAGTGCAAGTTCATGAGCGTCTTCCTTACGCAGTGCCCTGAGCAAAACCGATTTATCTGATAAAAGCATAAGTGAAAATACAAAAAATGCCGTTTTGTTTATAGGGCTAACCATCAACACCCGCCTATCAATAACTAATGTTGGGTTTTACAATTTCTACCCTTTTAAAAAATTAACTTAGGCATGCATGAGCGGTCAGTTGTACATAGTGCCCACACCCATTGGTAACCTCGAAGACATCACGCTTCGGGCCATCAACGTATTAAAATCGGTTGATTTTATTCTGGCAGAAGATACCCGCACCTCCTTGTTTCTCTTAAAACATTTGGGCATCGAAAAGCAATTAAAATCGTACCATCAACACAACGAACATAAGATATTGGAGGAAATTGTGTCTATGCTCAATAGCGGCAAAAACATTGCCCTGATTTCCGATGCAGGCACACCTGGCATTTCCGATCCCGGTTTTTTATTACTCCGTGAGGCTTTGGCACAAGGCGTTTCGGTAGTGTCTTTACCCGGCCCAACCGCCTTTGTTCCTGCGCTTTTAAACAGTGGTTTGCCCTGCAACGAATTTAGTTTTTATGGATTTTTACCTCAAAAAAAAGGGCGACAAACTAAATTAAAACATTTGGCTAGCGAAGAAAAAACCTTTGTGCTTTACGAATCGCCTTTCCGTTTAATAAAGTTGCTGAATGAATTAAGCGAGCACTTAGGTTCAGGAAGAAAGGCCAGCGTTTCGAGGGAGCTTACCAAACTTTTTGAGGAAAACAAACGTGGTACCCTGCAGGAATTGGCGGCCTATTTTTCGTCAAAACCAATAAAAGGAGAAATAGTAGTGGTGGTGCAGGGTAATAAAAACGCCGAAACAGAAGCAGATGACTAAATATCAAAACATAGGTGCGCCTCCCGGAACCCTTTTCTATAATGGCGAAAAGAGTGGCGATAAGATAAAGCTGACCCTGATTGAATTTAACGAGAAAGAGTTTTTTGAAAAGGAATTTACGGATTTTGATGAGTGTACCGCACACTTTAAAGACACCATGATAAAGTGGATAAATGTGGAAGGTGTGCACAATACCGAGTTGATTGAAAAATTAGGGCACCTCTACAACATCCACCCACTCACACTCGAAGACATTGTTCACATCGATCAACGCCCTAAGTTTGAAGACTACGACCATTACCTGGTGGCCATTTTAAAAATGATTAAGTACGATCAGGAGGTAAGGGGTGAACAATTGTCCTTATTGCTTTTTAAAGACACTGTTATTTCTTTTCAGGAACCGGACAACGGCGATGCTTTCGATATCATTCGCACTCGACTTAGGCAGGCAAAGGGTCGCGTGCGTAAATTAGGTGCCGATTATTTATTTTACGCCTTAATGGATGCTGTGGTGGATTGGTATTTTAACGCCATTGAAAAAATTGGTGATAAGGTTGAAGCCATTGAAGAGGAGATTATTAATGAACCCAAACGCGAGTCTTTAATTCAACTATACAATCTTAAACGAGAGGTGATTTATTTGCGCAAACAGGTGTGGCCACTGCGCGACATGATTAGTAATTTACTGCGTTCTGACTCAGAGTTTATTACGGCCAACACACAATTATTTTTCAGGGATTTGCAGGATCACAGCACCCGCATTATTGATACAGTGGAAACCTACCGCGATTTGTTGAGTGGTATGATGGACATATACCTGAGCACCAACTCCAACAAAATGAATGAGGTGATGAAAGTGCTCACTATTATGTCGAGTATTTTTATTCCGGTAACGTTTATTGCAGGGGTTTACGGAATGAATTTTGATTACATGCCGGAGTTAAAATCTCCCTATGGCTATGCGGCTACCTGGTTGGTAATGCTTAGCATTATGGGAGGGCTTGTAATTTTCTTCAGAAAGAAAAAGTGGATTTAGGTGATAACTTAGGAAATTTCTACAGCATCCGGATATTTTGCCTTCCAGTTTTTTAAACTTTCTTTTGTTCTTACAGTGATTACGGTTCTTGCGTCTATACGTAATTTAACCAGATAGGTACTACCTTTTACTTCTGATCTTTTTGCAATTGCTTTCATTTTTTGGTACTATTAATTTAACGATACAAATAAAACGGTTTGCCGTTATTACTAACGTTAAAATACGTAAATAAAACGAGCCACATTCTTAAATAAACAAAAAACGCCTCAAAAGGAGGCGTTTTTTATTAAATATGACCCAAAAGTGCTATTTCACCTGGTTAATCACCGCGGTAAAAGCTTCAGGATGGTTCATGGCTAAATCGGCCAACACCTTGCGGTTTAATTTTAAACCCTTGGCGTTTAATTTACCCATAAATTCGGAGTAGCTCATACCGTGCTCTCTAACACCGGCATTAATACGCTGAATCCACAATCCACGCATGCTGCGTTTTTTGTTTTTACGATCGCGGTAAGCATAAGTTAAACCTTTTTCAAGGGTATTTTTGGCAATTGTCCAAACGTTACCTCTTGCACCCCAATAACCTTTGGTAAGGTTGAGGATTTTTTTTCTGCGAGCCCTGCTGGCTACATGATTGACTGAACGTGGCATTTTTTGTTTTTTTACTTTGGGATTTAGCGTCAGCTTCTGGCTGAACTTATTGACTAAAACCCGGGTTAAACATTTTTTTTAATTAACCGATCTCGATAATTTTAAAAGAAAATCGCTTAGATTCCCAACATAAATTTTACGTTGTTGGTATCAGCTGCGCTTACCAGGCCGCTTTTTGCAAGTCCGCGTTTACGGTCTTTTTCCTTTTTAGTAAGGATGTGGCGTTTGTAAGCATGCTTTCTCTTAATTTTACCGCTTCCAGTAAGGCTAAAACGCTTTTTAGCGCTGGAATTAGTTTTTGTTTTTGGCATCTTGTTTGTTTTTAAGGATGGCAAAGATAGGATTTTAATCCATTTGGGCAAAGAAAATGCCAAAAATTGGTGCCAAAAATTACCTTTGAGCCAATTATCATACCATTTTATTCATTCCTGAAGTGGTTAGGCGATTCTAAAGCCGAATGAAAACAATAATTTGGCAGGAAAACCGGCCAACTAAATGAGTATAAAAACCAACAACGCGAAAGTCTGAAAAATTCCCAAAAATGGCACTCTAAGCAAATAAAAGGCAAGCTATTGAGCAAACAATGGAAATTTCTCCATCATGCCGTTTACTTTTTTCTTCACTTTGGCAAGTTCTTTTGGTTTGTCGCGGTTCATTAAAACCTGGTCTATTAAGGAAACAATTTTTAAGCAGTCTTTTTCTTTGAGGCCGCGGGTGGTAATGGCTGGCGAGCCAATGCGTATGCCGGAAGTTACAAATGCCGATTTATCATCAAAAGGAACCATGTTTTTGTTAACCGTAATGTTAACCTGTTCTAAAGCGGCGAGCGCTTCTTTGCCATTCAAATTTTTGTTTCGTAAATCGATTAAAAACATGTGATTATCAGTGCCATTCGACACTAGGTGATAACCTAAATCCACGAAGCCTTTGGCCATGGCTTGAGCGTTTTTTACCACCTGCACGCAATAATGCATATAGTCATCGGTTAAGGCTTCACCATAAGCTACTGCCTTTGCGGCAATCACATGCTCCAGTGGGCCGCCTTGTGTGCCAGGAAAAACAGCCATGTCGAGTAAATTGCTCATCATTTTAGTTTCTCCCTTTGGTGTTTTTTCGCCAAACGGATTTTCAAAATCCTTGCCAAGCATAATCATACCGCCTCTGGGCCCACGCAAGGTTTTATGGGTGGTGGTGCTTACAATGTGGCAATGTGGCAATGGGTCGTTCAAAATCCCTTTGGCAATTAGTCCACTTGGATGTGAGATATCGGCAAATAAAATAGCACCCACTTTATCGGCTATGGCGCGCAGGCGTTTGTAGTCCCAATCGCGCGAATAGGCGCTGGCACCGCATATAATCATTTTTGGTTTTTCTTTTTTGGCGGTAGTTTCCAAAACGTCGTAATTAATAACACCGGTTTCTTTTTCCACGCCATAAAATATCGGACGGTAGAGTTTACCTGAAAAATTTACAGCCGAACCATGCGTTAGGTGTCCACCGTGCGAAAGGTCTAATCCCATAATGGTATCGCCGGGTTTAAGGCAGGCAAGCATTACCGCAGCATTTGCCTGTGCTCCGGAGTGTGGTTGCACATTTACCCATGCTGCTCCAAAAAGTTGTTTGGCACGGTCAATGGCCAGTTGCTCTATTACATCCACCACTTCACACCCACCATAATAACGTTTAAAGGGTAAACCTTCGGCATATTTATTGGTAAGTACACTGCCCATGGCCTGCATTACCTGAGTGCTCACATAGTTTTCGGAGGCAATAAGTTCCACACCGGTTTTTTGGCGGTGCATTTCTTCTTTTATAAGTTTAAAAACGGCGGTGTCTTTCTTAATCATGATGGTTTGTTTTAGGATATAACTTTTCTGACGCCAGCAAAATTAAGCAAATAATCGGAGACTGCGCCACACCCATCAACCAGCGGCTTAGCGTATATTCATCGTCCTGAAGGCGGTCGTTAACAAAATAACCATAGAGCATGGATAGTAGGGCAAGAGTGCCCATAATTACGTATATATATATCAGAATTTTAAGTAACTGCTGATTGGTAGTAAGTTTTTTAATTGCAAAGTAATTCAATGCCAAAAAAGCAACGGCAAACAAAAGGGTGAAAACATACTTGGCGTAGTAAAGAAACTCGTATGAAAAGGCATTGAAGAGGCTCATACTTGCCGGAATTGGGAGTATGGGTGGCTTTTGATAATATTTGGAGTACATAATGATATTGAGGTGAACAAAGAAAAACTCACGCAAATAGCCTAAAACAGCAAACCCAATAAAAAAAGCAATTACCAGTTTTATGTTTCGCCGCTTCATTTGGCAGAAGATGTTGATGCGAATTTATTTATCCAGTAAACCCAAAGCATAAAAATAAACAGATAAACCAAAAAGGTAAAGGTGTAGGTGTGATTAAAATCCAGCCATTGTGGACTATAGTTGGAAATCAATGCCAGGGCGGTAACTCTAAGAATGTTGAGCAGGTGAATTAAAACAATGCCAAGTGGAATAAACCAGAGTTTGTTTTTTTGATTGCCCGGATAAGTCAATATAAAAACAGCAAACAGCGCAAAAAGTGTAATGGCGTTGCAATTGGAACCTACCCAAACACCATTAGACCCATCAATCCCCACAACCTGCATGTCGCGATCCTGCAAAACCATAAACGTTTTATAGCCTAGGGAATTTAAACAAAAGGCCGTGGATTTTACGATAGTTCCAATAAAGGCCTGATCGTAAAGTGTGTAACGCTTAATTATGAACTGATAAATTAAAAAAGAAACAAGGTAAGCCGCTGAGGCAGTAATAAGAAATCTAACAAAGGCATTTGATTGGGTATTTGCCTTCATTTAATATTTCAGGCTTTTGTAGCCTGTTCTTTACGCAAATTGTATATTTTCCAGCCAGAAAGCAACACCCCTGCAATGATTAAAAAAATTAAACCATTGTCAATTGGAACGCAAGGAGGCGGCCAACAGATTGGGCCGCCGGTAGTTGTACCAGCAGTTGTGCCACCAGTTATTGGAGGAGGAACGGATGCAAACGAATTGAATGCACTAAAAAAAACCAGAATTAAAAAAACAAGAGACTTCACGAAGTTTATTTTT